>DAIPMQ010000062.1:0-3083 GCA_036768625.1 Parcubacteria group bacterium | reverse complement strand
GAACACCGATGCCCGCGCCGACTCCTTCCGCCAGCTCTACTCCGGTTGAAACGACGACAGCTGTCTAATCAAAAAAACAATCTGCCAGTGGCGGATTGTTTTTTTGATTTAATTTCTCTTAATTTTTGCGGAGCCGTTCCAAACGAGGCAGTGCAGCTTATTGTAATCTCAAATTGCCCTGCGCTTTAAAACCTAATCCTTTTGGGAGTTTTCCCTTGCTCCGCTTTGAAATATCGATAAAGCCTGCCATCGCGATCATTATGGCATTATCTGTAGAAAGATGGGGAGGAGGAAGAAATAGCTCTATGTCCTGGATCTCGTCCGATAATTTCTGAAAAGATTCACGGATCCTTTCATTCATGGAAACTCCGCCGCCGACTATGAGCGAGCGAGCGCCGGATGATTCGAGAGCTTTGGTTGTTTTCGCTATAAGCACATCAACGACAGCATCTTCGAATTCTCGGGCGATTCCGCGCTGGTCCTGGAGAGTAATTTCGGGCATTTTTTTTATTGTATATAAAATAGAAGTCTTGAGGCCGGAAAACGAGAAATCCAGATCGTCGCTTCCTATCATAGGGCGCGGAAATTTCCAGGCGCTTACCGCATGCCTCGTGCGATCGAGGGCAGCAAGCTTCGATATGTGCGGACCGCCGGGATAGGGGAGTTTAAGCATTCGCGCAACTTTGTCGAATGCTTCGCCCACTGCATCATCACGCGTTTCGCCGATTATTTGGTATTTGCCCCATTCTTTGGCAAGCACAAGTTCTGTATGTCCTCCGGAAATAAGCAGGGCAAGCGCGGGAAATTTTAGGGAATGCACGGCTTTTTCTCGTGAACGTTTGGAAGGAGCGAATAGGACTGAAACGATATGGCCTTCCATATGATTTGTCGGGATCACCGGAATATCCCAAAACACACCGAGTGCTTTTGCAAAATTAACCCCAACCCATAGAGCCGGCTCAAGCCCGGGTCCGTAGGTAACGGCGATCGCATCAAGCTTCGGCTTGGAAATTGTAGGCGCAAAGGCGAGAAATTGCTCTGCAAGGCCCGGTTCCCGTTCAAGGATTGCACGTATCTTCTTTTCCATGGCAGGCGCCGCGCGCTTCGATTTCACCGGCTTTCCCTGCATCTTTGCTTCTTTAAGGGCTTTTTTGAAAAGCGGCACGAGATTAAGCGCATGTTCCCGTTTTGCCATCATCGGGTAAACGCCCCCATATTCCTCATGGATTTTTACTTGAGAATAGAGGCCGTTTCCAAGCGTCTTGAAAGAAGGTTTTTTCAAGCCTCCCGTCGCTTCCACAATGCACACAGCTGTCTCATCGCAGCTCGTTTCGATACCCAGGATTTTCATATGTAATGAATATTACAATAAACGAAAATCTTAAAAAATGAAAATGTCGCGCATTCATATGCGGATAGTCAGGAAATAAGGTACGTCAGTAAGTCACAAAGTAAGTTCTTACACATCGAGTGGTTTGAACTGGATGCATTCGCATCCCACCACTTTACATAGCCCTGTCTTCGAGGAATTTTGCTCGTTGGTTTCAATGAGGGTTGCTGATTGAAAGTGTTCAGATCCAACGTGGGGGCAATAGGCACATATTATCTTCTCTGTATTTTGAATGTCGTCTTCTATTTCCATATTTACCTTGGCATGATATAGAGGAATTATGAATAAATGAGGAGGATAGTAAAAATAAAAAAGCCCCGAACATACAGGGTATCGGGGCTTTCCTCTATCTTTCTCGGTTCTTGATCCAGAGGGCATACTGCCCAATGGGAACCAAAACATTGTTTTGGTCGAACGACATTTCTGCCGTATCAACCCCTTTTGTGGTATAGCGAGCCTGCAGCGTGGACGGGCGTTTTTCGTCAGGATACGTCCCGACGCATTTCCACCCTTCTGCCACAGCTATTTCAAAATCAGATAAACTCGTCAATAAGCACCTCTTGTTATATTATATCAACTTAGTGACTCCATGTCAAATCAGCGCTCAATAAAAATTATAAAGAAATCGCCGTTCGTTTCCTACTAGGCGATTGAAAATTATTGCACCGAAATTTCCCGAACCTTTTTAAGAAAGCTTCCGGTAGCTTCCAGGAGATTCTTTGTCGAACCCCAGCTGCCGTCGGGACGGAGCAGCATATCATCATAAAATACTAGATGGCCTCCAGCTTCTGCCCATTCCGCAAGGGCTTTGTCATCGCATATCATTTGTGAAGACGAACGCACTATGACTGATTCGTCTTTCGGCACCTTTGTTTCTATCAGTATGCCGTTTTCAATCTTTCCGTGCCAGTGGCAGCTTATGATTTCCACCTGCTCTTGTTCTAATAATTTAAAGAACAGAGGGGAGTATTTCTGGGCAGTTCTGAGGCTCACCTGAGCCGGATAAAGATACATCCTGATACTCCTGATGCTTTTCATTTAAAATACGCTCCGAATTTAATATAAAACTTAATGTTTATATTGTCAACTCCTGAAAGGAAATAAGGGACTTATATGTAGGTGATTATTCCCAGTATATTGCCATCTTTATCTTTGAATTTCGCCAACTTCACTGAATCCATTGTCTGTGTTTCTCCAATCTGCTGTGCGCCATGTTCGAGGAGCTCGGTCGATGCTTCCTCAATGCTTGCGACTCTCCAATAGGTTTCGGGGCCTATCATGCCTTCAGCAAAGCCATTTGGGTCAAGCCCCATTTCACTATCGCCGATTTGGAATCCGACATAGTTTTTTTCGTCTACATGCGGCGTTACTCCTAAAAGATCCATATACCATGCTTTTGCTGCTTCAAGATCGCGTACGGGGTATATGACCGTCTTTAGTCCATTAAATAGAAATAGGGGTTCGTTCATAATCAGCCCATTCTCGCATTTAGAAATGAAAAAATATGGAAATAAAAAAGAGCGGATTTGGCCGCTCTTTTAAATAATTCACTCTCTTCCTCCATCCCTGACGCACATTTTCTTTCATCAGTATCTCTTAAACAGAGGCAGGTCGTAGAAATTAGAAATACTTCTGCCAATTTTTCTTCCTAAAGAGGGTAGAATCGAACCTGCAGCAATTTCAAGCCGCTATT
>DAIPMQ010000061.1:0-3186 GCA_036768625.1 Parcubacteria group bacterium | reverse complement strand
GATATTATCATCGCAGCTACGAATGCTCCCGAAGTGCTTATAACATCAGACGATCTCAATCCGGGAACTATTGTCATAAATGACGCTCAGCCTTCGGATATTTCCCCAGAAGTGCTGGACCGCGACGATGTTTTAGTGATTGAAGGGGGAGTCATTAAAGCTCCCGGCATATCATGCAATTTCAACATGGGATTGGCAGAGAGAAATGACACCTTCTGCTGCCTCGGAGAAGCCCTTATTCTGGCGGATAATGGAATGTTCGAGGATTTTGCGCTCGGTGAGCTTGACGTTCCGCTTGTTGATAGAATTTCCGAGCTTTCAAAAACGATGGATATTTCTCTTTCTCACATCCAAAACGAAAAAGGGCTGATAGCCGCATCCCATATTGAACGAATTCAAGAAATCATCGCTTCCAAAAAACTGGGGAATACTTAAAAAAGTATTTGCAATATCGAGGTATTATAAATAGAAAGAAAGAAGCTTTTGCATTTTTATATTCGCCCTCAGAATGGATAGTATTAATTTTTTGCTTATTAGCGTCACATTGCTCAGTTCCTTTTTGGGCTGCGTTCTGATATTTCATGGCAATAGCAATAAGGTGAGCACCGCGTATGCTTTGAATGTCGTGGCAATATTATGCTGGATGACCAGCATGTATTTTTTCCGCAGCGCGGATACTATCGCGCTGCATTATTTCTGGGTGACGCTTCTTTATATCGCGGCGACGCTTATTGCTTCAAGCTTTCTTTTTTTCACGCATTATTTTCCCAAAGTCGAATCGAGGCTTAATCCGTTCACAAAAGCCCTTCAGATTTTCATTCCGAACATAATCCTGATTTATTTCCTCGTGAGCGGCAACACAATTATCGATTCTGTCGTTGCAAATCCTTCTTCGGAGACTACTATCTATTTCGGCAAAGCATATGTGCTGTATGTTCTCTATATACTTGCATATTTCATGTTCGGCTTTTTCCGCCTGTTGATGAAATATGGGCGCACCACGGATAAAACAGAGGGAAATCAGATTAAATTTCTGCTCGGAGGCTATATGGTGGCTTCTACAATCGCTTTTGCCTCAAACCTTTTCTTGCCATGGTTCGGCGTCTTCACGCTTAATTGGCTTGGGCAAGTCGCGGGCGTGATAATGGTAGCGTCTTCCACCTATGCAATATTCCGCTACAAGCTCTTTAATGTTCGCATCGTAACTACGGAGATCATGACATTTTCTCTCTGGGCTTCTATTCTTATCCGAACGCTTCTCTCGACAACGCTCTATGATCAAGTAGCCAATCTCATTCTTTTTGTAATCACGCTGGTATTCGGAACTTTTCTCATCAGAAGCGTCATTAAGGAGGTCAGGCAGCGCGAAGAGATCCAGAAGCTTGCAGTCGATCTTGAACAGGCCAACGAGCAGTTGCGCGTCCTCGATCAAATGAAATCCGAGTTCATTTCCTTTGCAACGCACCAGATCAGGGCGCCTCTCACTGCCATCAAAGGGTATTCCTCGCTTCTTCTGGAAGAAGATTACGGAATATTGCCCAAATCAATTCATGATGTAGTAAAGATCATATTCAATTCCTGCGAAAATCTTGTCGTGATTGTTAATGAATTTCTCGATATGTCCCGCATCGAGCAGGGCAGAATGAAATATGAAAAGATGAAATTCGAATTGCTCGGCCTTGTAAAGGAAACGATCGAGCAGCTTTTGCCGAATGTGGAGCAGGCAGGATTGGGGCTTGAATTCCATCATGCGATCAAAGAGACATATAACATTTATGCAGACAAGAACAAGATGAAACAAGTCATATCAAATCTCATAGATAATGCCATAAAATACACGCCGAAAGGGGGAATCACTGTGAGCTTGAGCAAGCATAACGGAAAGGTTCTTTTCTCCCTCAAAGATACCGGAGTGGGCATTGATCCTTTGGAAGCAAAGAAATTATTCTTTAAGTTCACGCGCGCCAAGGATGCAAATAAAATCAATGTCACTGGCACCGGCCTGGGACTCTATGTTGCAAAGCAAATGGTGGAGGCGATGGGCGGCCAGATCTGGGTTGATTCAGAAGGCAACGGAAAAGGCTCCACATTCAATGTTGAAATGCTCGAGGTCATAAATGAGAATGCAGTTTTGCCATTGCCAAGCAGTGGTACAATAATCGAACATGGCACAACACGAAGCGTGGGAGCGGGAATATAGGCATTCGAAGCTGCTTACCAAAGATGATGAGCCTCAGAAAGATATTTTGCGTTTCATTAAATTCTTAAGGAAAGAGCAGAAGGCGAGCATAAATGATCTTAAAGTGCTTGACTTAGGCTCCGGCACCGGGAGGAATGCAAATCATTTTGCCTCGCTTGGATGCGATGTGATCGGCCTTGAAATCTCCGAAACAGCAGTGGGAATTGCCCGCGGGCGGGCGGGGGAGAAAAAGCTTGGGAAAGTAAAATATTTCGAGCACGACATCGGCTCGGCATATCCGATCCCTGACGCAAGCATGGATATTGTCCTTGATGTGACAAGCTCAAATTCGCTTTTAGGAAGCGAGCGGGAAATATATCTTCGAGAAACGCATCGGGTGTTGAAGCCGAATGGCTGGTTTTTTATAAAAGCGCTCTGCAAAGACGGCGATGCGAACGCGAAAGCGCTTTTAAAAAAATCTCCAGGTCCGGAAGCGGATACGTATTTTATGGAAGATCTTTCGCTTATCGAGCGCGTCTGGACAAAAAAAGATTTCGAGGAATTTTATGGAAGAATGTTTGAAATTGTTAATTTTGAGAAAAAGGAGTCATATACAAGAATGAATAATAGAAGTTATAAGAGGAGCTTTTGGATAGGGTATTTGAAAAAAGTTTAAAGTAAAAAATAGGTACAAAACATAGGATAGGAGGGGAACGATGTCATCCTGCCCAAAGTATCCAACTACTTTGACTCCTCTGTCATTGCAATGGCAGAAAAATAAAAGCCGGAGATCCGCAATGGATCTCCGACACATTCCAAAATCCTATAAACTTTGAGCTGACATTTGCAACTCGTTAAGCATGTATGTCTTCTTGTGGTAACTGATAAGTTGCACAATTTCGAGCTGTACGCCTGCTGTCAACTTTGATTCGGCAACGGCCTTATTTGTGTAGACTATTGGGTCGCCTGAAACTCGATATCCCTCGTGAAAATATACAGTTGTATAT
>DAIPMQ010000012.1:0-14745 GCA_036768625.1 Parcubacteria group bacterium | reverse complement strand
CATAAGGAAATTCTTGATGATTTGGAGCATCTGGGCGGGGCCGCTTTTGGCGTAGAGTTCGGCAGAAGCGCGGCGCTCATCAAAGTGGACTATTATAAAGTTCGCAATTTGATTCGAAGCAATCTTGAGCTCATTCAAGAACTGAGGGAAACAAATAATTCGCTTTTAAACACGAAGCAGAATGAGGTTATGAAGACGCTTACGATCCTTGCATTCGTCACATTCCCTCTTTCTCTCATCGCTGCAATTTTCGGAATGAACACTGTTGGCATGCCCTTTACGGGCTCGCCGTATGATTTCTGGATTGTGATCCTCATAATGTGTTCTGCAGCGGGGTGTATGTTTCTTTATTTCAAGCACAAGCGCTGGCTCTAAAATATCCAAAATAGGCGCATTTCTTCGTTGCTTCACGAAATATGCCGTCACGTAGTATTTCTCATACAACATGTCAGCAAATTTTGTTTGTGCCTCGACCTGCATTCTATTTTGGAAATTTTAGCCGCTCTCTGATTTTTGGTTTTTAAGCTATTTTACATTTTTCAATTCTCGTTCTACTCTTATATAAATATGAATATCCAGGTCTTCAACACACTCTCTGGCATCAAGGAAGAATTCAATCCTCTCACAATGGGCCGAGTCGGCATGTACCATTGCGGGCCGACTGTCTACAATTATGCTCACGTAGGCAATCTCCGTGCCTATGTTTTTGCCGATACAATCCGAAGAACTTTCGAGTATGCCGGCTATAAAGCGAAGCAGGTCATAAATATCACGGATGTAGGACATCTCACATCGGATGCTGACACCGGAAAGGACAAGATGGAGATGGAAGCCGCGAAAGAAGGCAAAACGGCTGCTGAAATTGCCCACTTTTATACAAATGCTTTTTTAAAGAATCTTTCCGATCTTAATATTGAGACATCCGGTACGATTTTCCCTAAGGCAACAGGGCATATTCCGGAACAGATTGAGCTCATCAAGAAGCTTGAGGAAAAGGAGTTTACATACAAGACTTCAGACGGCATATATTTCGACACAGCACGATTCAAAGATTATGGAAGGCTGGGACAAATCGATCTTGCAGGGCTTGTGGAAGGCGCGAGAGTGGAAATTAATTCCGAAAAGCGCCATCCGACGGATTTTGCGCTGTGGAAATTTTCTCAGCCTTACGAGAAGCGCCAGCAGGAATGGGAGTCGCCCTGGGGCGTCGGATTTCCCGGCTGGCATATCGAATGTTCGGCTATGTCCATGAAATATCTCGGCGAGACGTTCGACATACACACCGGCGGCGTTGATCATATTCCCGTGCATCACAACAACGAGATCGCGCAGTCGGTCTGCGCTACGGGCAAAGAATTCGTGCATTACTGGATGCATAATGCATTTGCGACGATCAAAGATGAGAAAATGGCGAAATCGGCTGGCAATTTTACTACGCTGGAAACGCTCAAGGAAAAAAACATATCTCCCCTTGCCTACCGCTACTGGCTTTTGACCTCGCACTACCGTTCTCCGATAAACTTTTCGTATGAAGCTGTCGAAGGTGCGGAAGTCGCTTTGGGGAAGCTCGGTAAGTTCTTGGAGAAGACAAAAGGAAAAGGAAAGGTTTTACCTGAATTGATTGAAAAATTTGAAAGTTTCATCTCCGATGACTTCGATACTCCGCAGGTAATCGCCCTTATGTGGAAGCTTGTCCGCAATAAGACCGATAAGGACCAAGACAAGAAAGCGACCATTCTTGAAATGGACAAAGTGCTCGGTCTCAATGTGGGCGTTAAGCCTAAAAAAGAAAAAAAAGCAGTGAAGATTCCTTCAGAAGTTCAAGAACTCCTCATGCAGCGCGAACAAGCCCGCAAAGATGAGGATTTTGCTCTTTCCGATGAATTGAGGGAAAGAATTGCTAAATTGGGATATAAAATAAGCGATTCAGCTCATGGGCAAGTCATTGACTTGACAAAATAGTATATTAGTGTATTTTGTAAAAGGAGGTTCATTTAATGAACAATAGAATTCGCCCGATGGACAATGTATATCTAAAAGCAGCCGTGTATTTTATATACGGCATTGGCTTAGCTGTTTTCTTGATTCTAGGATTACGTTCAGGACTCCAGGCTGCAATATGGGGGTGCGGTATTGCACTCGGAGTTTTTGCAGTCTACTGCTTATATAAGGGATACTGGTTTTTTGTTGATTGGGGAACTGATGGATTTGAGCAAGAAGTTCAATACTTCCCCAGCACATTTACCATCGGTTACCTTACTGCGGCCATGCTCTATTTTGGTGTGGTTTTCGCAAAAGGTCATTTGATCTAACGCTTGAGCATCGACTTTAACAACCCCGCAGTAAACTGCGGGGTGCTTTTTATATAAATTGTGGACTGTTACGTTGCAAAATCATGACAATGACAAAAATTTCGCCCTTTCCGATGAATTAAGGGAAAGAATTGCTCAATTGGGATATAAAGTGACGGATAGTCATGGTAAGCAAATAATTAATTAACAAAAAGACTGCAACAATTACGAAGCAGTCTTCCGGTCGAAATTCTAATTTAAACTGCTCGCTAATCTGTAAAGCCGTCTGCGTGGTTTTTTGGAAAAAGTCGATTTAATCGGATTTTCCCATCGAGAGGTAATTTTTCCCTCCCTTTCGAGTTGTAATAATAATGGGTAAAGATATCCGAAACCGAGGAGTTCCTTTCCAAGTTTTTCTTTAACGGCATCCATTAGTTGAATAATGCTGAGTTCTTCAAATGGTGCTGTTGACAAGACGTCCAAAATTCCACTGATATTCTCCGCAATGCGAGCTTCTGAAGGTGAAAAAAGATCTAACACGAATCGAAACATGTACTTCTCCTGCAAATAATATATCCTTTATTTACGAAATGTCAATTTTGTATTTTTCAATTTAATATTGTATTTTTCTCTTTCCATTTTGATTTTTTCATTTCCCACTTCTATTGTCCCCATCTTTTCCCCTATTTTTTGCATTGCAACACGAGTTTTCTCTTACTGGTCGAAATACAAAATGCTAAAATGATTGGTAATGGTTGAATACACGATAAACAAATCTGCAATCCGCATTCCTCCTCAGAGCTTGGAAGCGGAAATGGCGCTCTTGGGGTCCATCATGCTTCGTCCTGAGGCAGTCTATGAGATCACTGATGTGATTCATAATGCAGTATTTTATGCAGACCGGCACCGAATCATCTATGAAACGATGATGGAGCTTTTTGCAAAGTCGACGCCGATCGATCTTCTCTCTCTTACTACCCGTCTCAAGGAAAAGTCGCTTCTTGAGCAGGTCGGCGGGAATGTCTTCATTACAGAACTTGCGAATCTTGTTCCTTCTTCTGCAAACGTCCGCCATTATGCGGAGATCGTGCGCAAAAAATACATGATGCGGAAGCTTATCGAAGCATCCGAGCATATTTCACAGATCGGCTTCGATGAATCGGGCGATCTTGAAGAATCTCTCGATGCCGCTGAGAAGAAGATTTTCGAGGTGACGAACCAAGGCGCCTCGCATAGGTTCGTGGAACTGAAGGATACTCTTGCCGAGGCGTGGGAACGCATCGACAGGCTCCACAATGGAAGCAATGAGCTTCGTGGAATTCCGACTGGTTTTCCGGAGCTTGATGCGATTACTTCGGGATTTCAAAAATCAGATCTCATCATTCTAGCTGCCAGACCTTCAGTCGGTAAGACCGCTTTTGCACTCGATATTGCCCGTCGTGCGGCGGTCAACCACAATATTCCCGTTTGCATCTTTTCTCTCGAAATGAGCTCGCAGCAGCTCGTAGATCGCATGCTTGCCTCCCAAGCTCAGGTGGATGCTTGGAAATTGCGTACGGGAAAGCTTAGCCGCGATGAAGACTTCCAAGCTCTTGCCCATGCTCTTGATAAGCTTCGGACAGCGCCCATTTACATCGATGACCAGCCGGGCACCAACATTATTCGAATGCGCTCAGTCGCGCGGCGGCTTAAGAGCGAAAAGAATCTCGGCCTTCTTATAGTCGATTACCTTCAGCTCATGCTGCCGACAAATACGCGAAATAGCGACAACATGGTTCAGCAGGTCACAGAGATTTCTCGCTCGCTTAAGAATCTAGCCCGTGAACTCGATATTCCGGTTCTCGCTCTTTCGCAGCTTTCGCGCGCTGTTGAGCAGCGCGGCGGAAAGCCCAGGCTTTCCGACCTTCGCGATTCGGGCTCGATCGAGCAGGATGCGGACTTAGTCATGTTTATTCATCGCGAGGATAAATATAAAGACGAGTCTGAACGGACCAACATTGCAGAGATTCTTCTTGAAAAGCACCGCAACGGAATGACCGGTAAGATCGATCTTTATTTCAATGACAAAAAAGCGACATTCCAGAGCTTGGATAAGAGCACTATGTCGGGGTCAGCTAAAGAATTTAATGATTTTTAATACACCGGGAAGTTCTGTTATAATCATTTTCAATGAATTCAATTCAGCGACTGGCAGATCTTTTGGCCGAACTTCCGGGAATCGGCCCTCGGCAATCGAAGCGCATTGTGTATGTTTTGCTTTCGAAGCGCCGCGAATATACGAATGAACTCTCAGCACTTATTGCTAGTATAAAAGATCAGATCGCTGAATGTTCGTCCTGCCATCGTTTTTTTCAAAAGGATGCATCAGGGTCAGCCGTCTGCTCTATCTGCCGGGATATTTCCCGCGATGTCGGAACGCTCATGATTGTTTCAAGAGATACCGATCTTGATAATATGGAAAAGACAAGGAGCTATTCTGGATTTTATTTTGTGCTCGGCGGCTCGGTTCCAATTCTTGAGAAAGAGCCTGAGAAAGCCATCCGCGAGCGTGAACTTTTTGAAGCGATTGAAATGCGGTCCTCTGAAGGTTTGAAGGAAATTATATTCGCCCTTAATGCCAATCCTGAAGGCGAAAATACGCAAGAATATTTGGAACACAGACTCCGTTCGCTTAAAGAAAAATATTCACTGACATATTCGGCCCTCGGCCGCGGCCTTTCTACGGGAAGCGAGCTTGAATATGCGGATAAGAATACTCTTCAGAATGCGTTGAAGAACAGACGATAGATTTTAGAAAGTAGGCATTAAATAATATAAAATCAGCAAAAAACCCCTCACGGGATGTTCTAGCGTCTATTTTTAATGATCTAATGTCTTCCTACTTTATTGCTTCAATTCTCACCTGGAAGTACGGCTGGCGATGGCCGTTCTTCTTGAAATAGCGGCTTTTGGCTTTATACTTAATGACCGTAACTTTGTCATGTCTACCTTCCTTTTCAAATATGCCGACGACAGATGCGCCATCGACAAACGGCGTGCCTATCGTTGTAAGATCTGAACCGTTGTCAACGAGGAGAACCTTATCGAAGGTGATCTTATCCCCTTCCTTGAATTCCCCGGTAATTTTTTCGATTTTTATGGTTTCGCCGGGCATAACAGTATATTGCTTGCCGCCAGTCTGAATAATGGCAAATTCGCCTTCGAGTGCTTTTTTTGTTGTCTTTTTGGTTGCCATGATTTTAGACTGCTAAACGGTAAAATTTATGATGATGAATATTCTATATATTTCGCGCAAAAATGCAAGCACAAAGCCGGTTTTGGCCAATTGTAAAGCCCCGGAATTAGTACCGGGGCTTTCCTGCCGTGGACGAGCGGCCAAATAGATCTAGATCACCTCCTTCGTCCAAAATAAGATTTCCTTAGAACAGTGGCAGAGCGTTTGCATTTCTTTGCCTCTTTCTAAGCTTACTATAGCAAAGCAGAGCTTAAGATGCACTGGGGATAAAAAAACAGGCCTTGGTTTTCCAAGACCTGCTAGTTTAAAATTAATTGCCATCGTCTCCCCTTGTTGTACCTCTCATTTGTTTGAACCTCTTTCTTTAATTATCGCAATTTTAATCTTCCGTAAATGGCCTTTCTAGGCTAGGCAGATCGAGGTCAAGCGTTTCATTGCCAATCCGAATCATATCCTTGTCTATTTTCCTGAACTCGCCGTTTGATTTGTTGTAATGATTGATTACTGTGGAAAGAGATACCCCGAGCTTGTTGTGATATTCCTCATAAGCTTTGAGGTGCTTGCCGAGGTCCTCAACATTTTTGATGATCTCGGTAGCTCGCTCTTCAATTTGAAGCGCCTTAAGGCCTTGAAGGACAGTTTGCAGGTAGGCAAGAAATGATGTGGGAGAAACGATAATCACATGATATTTTGAAGCGGCGCGCTGGATAAGATTCTCATTATCATCTTTAATGCCCCCGATCTTGTTGATTAGAAGATCATAGTAGATCGCTTCGTGCGGAATGAACATGAATGCAAAATCCATCGTGCCCTGGCTTGGCTGGATGTACTTTGAGGTTTCTGCAATGCGGAGCTTTAAGTCGTTCGTGAAAAGCTTATCAAGCCTCTCTCTCTCAGAATCATTCTTCTCGCTTACAAGCCGATTATAATTTTCAAGCGAGAACTTCGAATCCACGGGAATTATCTTGTCTTTTACGAATACCGCTGCATCTACGATGGTGCCATCAGCGAAAGGATATTGCATTTGGTAGCTTCCCGGCGGAAGAACATTTTTTAAAAGCGCCTCAAGGTAATATTCTCCTAAAATTCCCCGCTGCTTTGGATTTTTTAAAATATCTTCAAGCGAATTCAGCTGATCGGCAAGTCCCAGCATTTGCTTCCCTGTCTCTTCGACGCGGGCAACCTTGTCTGTCATCGCTGTCACTTCCTTGATGAATTGATTTACCAGGCGCTGCGATTCCCCGAATTGAGAGCCTACCGAATCTGACATGAATTTATGAGTCTCGCCCATTTTGAGGTCAACAGTGCGATTTATCTCATTGATTTGCTGCAAAATGAGATTGAGGCTTTGAGCATCATGTTGAGGCCCTTCCAGGCGGCTCATCTTGCGATACATAATTAGCAAAAAGCCTGCCAAAGCTAAAATGACCGCTATAAAGCCAGCTATAATTACTGTTTCCATTATAGCTATTATATCAAGCTCAAACCCTTTGTGATAGGATTAACGTTGTTACAATAAAAGACAACCATATGCTTCAAGCAAAAATCAGGAATGAAATTAAGCCGGCGCTCCTCGCAAAGGATGAAGTGAGGCTTCGAACCATTCGCGGGCTCGTAGCCGCATTTACAAACGAGCTTCTCGCATTGAAGCGCAAGCCTACCGATGATCTTTCTGATGATGAAGCCCTTGCTGTTATAAAACGAGCAGTGAAGCAGCGGAAGGATTCCATCGAGCAATTCAGAAGCGGCGGCCGAGAAGATTTGGCCGCGAGCGAAGAGGCTGAGCTTGCGATTTTGCAGCCTTTTCTCCCGCAGACCGCTAGCCGAGACGAAATCCGCCAAGTTGCGGAATGGAAAAAAATTGAACTTGGGATAAGCGATAAAACAAAAATGGGCCAGCTCATGGGGGCTGTAATCAAGGAAATGAAAGGAAAAGCGGATGGCGCCGATGTTAAAGCAGTCGTAGAAGAATTATTTCAATAAAAAACACTTATGGGAATCGAAGAACCTTTAAAGAGAACATGGCAAGAGCAATTAGAAGACAAACAATATGGAGATCAAAAGATTTCTCCGAAAAAGGCCGCTCGAGAAGCAGCTGAAGCCATTAAAAAAACTGTAGAAAAAAAGGAAGAGAAAGGTCAGCAGGATCTCTTCCTACATCATCCCGATTCGTCTTCGGACTGATTCTCTGAAGCAAGCAGCAAATTTATTTTTCTTCATTCAGCACGAATCGATAGAGCTTGTTTTTCCAAATATCCCCTGCATAATTTATTCCGATGCGTGGCGTTTTTTGGATTTTCCTTTTGGAAATCTTGTTTTCTCTTTCTTCAATCCATAGCCCGCTTTCTTTGCTGAGTCTCATTCCATTGTGGTCGCGGGTAATATTAAGCGCTTTGGCAACTTTTCCCGGACCGCTGATGCTCTCAACGCCCCGTATGAGAATTGCCGCAGGATAGCCTTTAGGGCCAGTCACAATATTAAGCATATTGTGCATTCCATATACGAAATAAACATATATAATACCTGCCTTTCCGTACATTATTTTCGTTCTCGCTGTCAGCCCAGCGCGCGCATGCGAAGCAAGATCATCTGGGCCATCGTAGGCTTCGACCTCGGTAATTCTGTGAGCTATTGGCTTCCCGTCGACTATCTTCACCAGGTATTTGCCTATGAGCTCTTCAGCCACGATGAGCGTATTGCGATCAAAAAATTCTTGTGTGAGCATCTGGGTCATGCAAGGATAGTAGAAAAGCAAAATGAAGGCACAAAAAAGTGACTCAAAGCCGCTTTTTATTATCCCTGCTTGATCCTGAACGTGATTATGTATTTCGAAAAGTCTTTTTGTCCTCCGACTGGCAATGGGTCGATGCTGTCGACCGAGATTGCGTATCCGTTAACAGTTATCGTTTTTGTGCTGTCGAATTGCTCTGTCGAAGTCTTGCCGCTCACTGTCGTTTCAAGCGTTCCTGCAAGCTTACCGGCCTGGATGCAATATACTCCTTTCGGACATCTGCTGTCTTCCGTGATGGATTTAAGCGTGAGCGATAAGCCTCCAAACGTAGCTGACTCTCCGACTCTTAAGGTGCGAAGCGGATTCGAAGTTGATGTTTGCATTCCTCCGGCTCCCGAAGTCGATGGAGCAGTGTTCGTTGAAGTACCTGAAGAAGCACCCTTGCCCCAAACAGCATTGTATATTTCTGTCGCGCCTGTCACTCCCAGATCCACGCTGCCTGCTGCTTTATTGTCTTTATCATATCCAATCACATAAATATCAGTTACAGCCAAAGGCGCATGTGGAATTGGAAGAATCCATGTCTCTGTGCCATTATCTGTGCTCTGGAGCGTTGGCGTGCCCAAACTCTTGATGTCTGATTCGCTAATATTCGTTCCTGTCGGAACTGCCCATACTTCTATGCGCGAAAGCCCCTTTCCTTTTATAACGAAGTTCGGTTTAGCAACAGTAAATGAGCTGACTGCATCGAAGCTTCCTCCAATATTTATCGTGTTTGCCTGAGGCATTGAAGTATTTTTCGATGCATTTATCCCCCAAATGGCGAGAATTATGATTATTATGGCTACACCCGCAATTATCAGTGTTTTTTTATTCATATTGTTTTTTATGTCTCTATCATAGCCAGTCAGCTGCTTCGGCGCAATACTCGCTTTTGAATAAACAACTGCTAAAATATCAGTTGTTTTTTATTCCAAATTTCGCATAACTCTTGTATGATCGACTTTTCCACTATTTATTATTCCTACTGCTTGAGAGCAGCGGTTGTATTTTGCTTTTAGTTCCTCCAGCTTTTCAGTAGAAATATTGCCTTTAAGGCCAATTTCTTTTAAAAGCGCCCATATTGGGCCAAGAATTACTTTTACTCGTTCGCGCTCAACGCTGTTCTCTGCTTCTTCTTTGGTTATAACCAAAAGCAAGCTCTCATATGAAGCAAAGACTTCAAAATCCTTGATAAGCCCTTCAAACTTAGCAATTTCTGGCCCAGCTTCCATTTTCTCTGCAGCCATTGGCTCTTGTGCTGCGCGTCCTTCCATTAATTCCATCATGTTTGCCGCATGTTTTGCCTACTCTTCTTCTTGCGCTGCTATTTCTTCCGGGGTTGGCCCTGGGTTAAATTTTTCATTCATACAAATAATTATATCACTTCAGTAGTATTAAATCGTTCGACTATTATATACCCACTGCAGGAGTGCCTGCCGCTGCTTTCCATGGTATGAGAAGTCCCTAGGCTGTAACTTTTCTGCATAAACTTTGTGTTTGACCATTGTTTGCCAGCGCTTTATCTGACGCATGTACGAAAACCTTTGCTGCTCAGTCCTTTATTCCTGCAATCATCATTTATAGTTAGAATCTTTTCCACTCGGTCTTAATCCCCTTCCTCTTGTTCTCGGCCATGACAAGCTCGTCATATATGCCATCAATGAGATCGAATTTTTTCGCCTCTTCGAGGCTTACCCATTCGCACTTATCAGTCTCGCTTTCTTGCAGGATAACTTCTCCGGAGACGTAGTCGGCAATGCATGAAATAACTAATGATGGATTTCCATCTGCATGTACGGTAGCCAGGCTTGTGACATACTCGATATTCTCGATTTCGAGGCCCACTTCTTCCTTCACTTCTCGCTTCAATACCTGCTCCAACACGTTATACCAATATTCTTTTGTGTCCTTGGGCAAGTTGATATAATCGCTGGTCTCAAGCTTTCCGCCCGGCACTGTCCACATTCCCGGAAATCGCTTCTTTGCAAGTGACCGCCTCGTAATGAGATATTTTTCATCCTTAATGATGATGGCCGTGGTAACTACTTCATGCAAATATTTATTTTCCATATTTTTATTTATTATTGCCTTATCATCCGAATTTCTTGCCATATTCCACAAGAGCAACCACATACATACTCTCGGACCAGCCGAGCGGAGTGTTCTCGTTGCCCTGGAGAGTATTTGAATAATAAAGCTCTGGAATTTGGCCATCAGCATTTACTGTCGCGAGCGCTTTTCCGAGATAGTATGCAGCCTTGGTCTTCTCGCCTCTGTCGGTGTAAATAAGTGCAAGCCATGGAAAACCAAAGGTCCATTCCGCTTCCTCGCTCCAGCCGTCCTTGTTTTTGTTATAATATCGGTCTGTTTTATAGCGAATAATGCCCATTTTCTTTTCAAGATGGTATTCGAGATTGTTTAATATCTTATCCTCCATTTCCCTGTTTATGACTTTATAAGGGTAGATAAGGCTAAGCTGCGAGAGGTCGCAAAATTTCTGCTGCGATTCCCGGGGCAAGAGCTCGATGAGCGCCTGCTCTCCCTTCTCGATAAGCCCAAGAGGAATTTCAGCCATTCCCTCATCGCGCACCTTTTTGAGTCCGGCAATGCATGCACCGATCGAAGATGCGTGGATTTCCTCCGCCTCTTCCCACATGCCATTGTCCAGGTCGTGCCAATACTCGATCGTATTAAGATAGTTCACAAGCTGTTGTACGACTGCCCTATCCTCCTCGTTTTCCAATATATTGATCTTTTTTTGCTGCAAATCAGCGATCTTCCATAAGATGCATCCAATAGCGTCATTCTGCTTGTTGCCCCATTCATCCCAGAATTCCTCAAATGTTTCCGGATTATAGCGGGCATGGATATATTGAAAAGTTGCATGGGGTTTGTTTTGCACCGCCCAGCTTATCTTCTCTTTATGCGTCTTGAAAATATTTATAATAGCTTTCCAGACAGAAACAAGCGTCTCAATGTCTCCAGCTGATTCAAGCGCGAGAGATGTATAGAAATTATCGCGAAGCCATGCCTTGTTGTAGCCAGTCGAGACATTTTGAGCGGATGCGAGAAAAAGGCCGCTTGGCGCTAAGAGCGCCTTAATATTTACTACATGCGAATCCACCTCAGAATTTTGATTATTTTCCATGATCGATCTCATCAAGCTTGAGGCGTGCTTCATCAGAAAGAGATCTGAAATGCGGCCAGCGCTTCTCTATCAAATCGCCGAGTTCAGGATAATTAGCTTTGGCTTCGGCATAGAGGCGAATTGATTTCTCCTCCGATTCGCAAAAAGCAGTGAGCTTAGCAGCAATTTTTTCCTGGTAATAATCATTCCGGGCGCGGGATTCCTCTAAAATTCCCCGAGCTTTGTTCGTCTCGGCTTCTGCACGCGCGACCAGGAGATCAAATTCGTTTTGAATTGGATGCTTCATAAAAATTATTCGGAATACGTCATTGCAGCTGCAATCTCATCTGGGACCGAAGCGACTTGAGCTTCATATTTTGAACATACTGCTTTTGCTGCCTCTCTCGTTTTTTCTTGAGCGGCAGCAAGAGGTGCTTCAAAATGTATTGGATTTTTTTCCATTCCTTCCATCTATTGATTATACTACGCCTCCTCGCACATACAAAAACCGCTCATATCGAGCGGCTTCATAAGATAGAACGGCCGTAAATTAGGGATTTTGGACTTTCAAAACATCTATATCGAAATACAAAGTCTCTCCCTGCAGCGGATGAGTCTTGGCTTGTCCAGGAGTAAGCGCTCCATAGCCTTGCTCAGGCGGAATGACAAGATTGAGGTGCTGCCCGGCATGCGCCCCTACAAGGCCTTTATCCCAGCCTGAAATGACCTGCCCTGCTCCGACAACGAAACTGAATGGGCCGCGGCCGATTGAAGTGTCAACAACTTGGCCATTTGCAAGCTTGAGCGTGTAATTAACTGTTACCGTCGCGCCAGCCACTGCCGCAGGGCCAGTTCGCGTTGAAGTTGCCGCTTGTGCCGGCGCGGCTTGCGAAGTATTTTGATCAGCAGGATTGTTTGTTTGGTCATTCATCATAGTGTTTGGAACTATTGTCTGCGTTTCGCCTGCATTTTTAGTGAACATGCCGCCGACCAGGCTATACAAAAGGAAGTAGCAAACGACAATTACGGCGACTGCGACTGCGATCCATTGGTTCCGGCTAAGCTTATTCATAATAGACGAGAGCGAATTAATTTTTAATTTATAAATTATAGGCCAGTTGTTAAGCCAGGCAAATAGAATGACATTCTATACGCTTTAATTGACCCGCTGGCAAATACTTGTCAAAAGCAGTATAGTGGGCGGATGACCTTGAATTCCGACAAAGACAATAAAATATTGCGCGCCGAAGGGCGCCCTGATGAATTCCCAATGCGCATCAATCGCTTTCTTGCTATTTCGGGGATTGCAAGCCGCCGCGAAGCTGACGTGCTGATTGAAAAGGAAAAGATTATGCTCAATGGCCGAATTGCCAAACTCGGAGATAAGGTCAATTTGGGCGATAGTATCGCTTTGCATTCGATTAAATCCGCCCGCCCCCAAAAGCCTACTTATATTGTATATAACAAGCCCGAAGGCATTGCTCTCGATCCCACCTCAAAGAAAGGCATTCTCCCCGGACTTCCTTCCATCCAACCCAAACTCATTCCCACAGATCTTTTGGAAAAGGACGTTGAAGGGCTTGTTTTGCTTACTAATGACAGGCGTCTCGTACGTCTGCTTGACCCTACCAACGGAACAGAGCATGAATATTTTATCAAAACACAGGAGCATACGACGCAAAGCTTTCTTGCAAAGCTTGTTTCAGGCGTTCAGGCTGATGGCAAAATCATCAAGGCGCGGCGGGTGTCCGAGGAAGGCGGCTCGAGCTTCAATATGGCTATTGCAGGAACGCGCAAAGATATTCAAAAAATGTGCGTTGCGCTTCACCACACTATCACGACCTTCCGCAGGCTCCGTCTCGGCACCGTGCGTCTCGGCAAGCTGAAAGTTGGCTCCTGGAAAAAACTTTCAGCGAAAGAGCTCGACGACCTCCTCTATTCGCTCGAACTAGACCTATAAAATTATAATGTGACAGAGGCATAGCATCTGATAGAATAAAGTAATGGATGATGAACAGAAAAATAATCAGAAGCCTATTGTAAACGTTCCTGATAAAGACCTTGATATTAAGCCGCTTACACTAGCTGAGCTTCATGAATCAGCAAAAAAGCGGGAAGCCCGCATTGATGAAGAGTTGAAAGAAGGCTTCGAGTTTATAGAAAGTTATGCAAAATCCGTAACATTTTTCGGATCAGCGCGTTTGTCTGAAACTGACGAATACTACAAAAAGGCGCAGTCCCTTTCTAAAAGAATCGTCGAAGAACTCGGCTATGCTGTCATTACCGGAGGCGGGCCAGGCATCATGGAAGCGGCGAATCGAGGAGCGTTCGAGTCAGGCGGCGATTCTTTGGGCATGACTATCAAGCTTCCTCATGAGCAGGTTACGAATCCGTTTCTCACCGGCCACGAAGATTTTTATTATTTCTTTACGAGAAAAGTCATTATGACTTTTTCCGCTGAAGCATATGTATATTTCCCTGGCGGCTTCGGCACGCTTGATGAATTTTTCGAAATAGCAACACTGGTGCAAACCAACAAGATAGAAAAAGTGCCGATTATTCTTATTGGGGATAAATTTTGGAATGGCTTGGAAAGATTCTTAAAGGAAGAGATGCTTTCAATAAATGCGATCGAGCCGGAAGATTTTAACCTTTTTACGATCACTGAAGACGAAGGTAAAATAATTGATATCGTCCGCGCTTCAAAAATCCGCAATGGAATACCATATCATTATGATAAATAAATGGAAGCATTTTTTATATTAAAAAATAGCTCTTAGAGCGCGAATGCCCAAGGGGAAAGTATCGAATACATTATAAGCGCGGCGCCAATAAGCGCAATATTTTTCAGAAAAAGCGACATCTCTACCGCGATCATTTCCGGCGTATCTGCGTTCCAGTAGTCATGCAGGCGCAGTGAAGTAAAAATCAGCATCAATATAAGAGCTCCTAATGAAAGATTCGTATGAACTCCCAAAATAACTCCCAGTCCGCCAAGCACGGAGAGCAGAGCGCACAGATAAACCAGAATGCGCGGATACGGCAAATCCCTCAGTCCTTCTCTTTTTGATAGCCTGCTGCTGCTTTTTATGTAGCTTCCACCTAATATCAAGAAATAACAGCCGTATAAAATTCTTCCCACCAATAGCAAAATATCCATGAAGCATATTATACCTCATGGATATTTTTTGTTCACATCGTTATTCACATCGCGAACGCTGTTTAAAATTTTAAGCGCTTAAGTATTCCTTTAAGAAAAGCGGAAATACCAGAAGTTTTGGCGAGCTTCGATTCATAGAAGTGGACTTCTTCCTGAAGA
>DAIPMQ010000011.1:14448-15002 GCA_036768625.1 Parcubacteria group bacterium | reverse complement strand
TAATACCTCTGCTGCATCAACGAATTCTTTTACAACATGGATAGTCGCTAAAACATCTCCTGTGCGCGATGAAATTATGGTTGGGGCATTGCGTATTAATGGTACCTTGGATATTCAAACGTGTACGAATGCAGGCACTTGCACCGCACGCTGGAATAATCCTGGTACGCAAGCCGGCACTCCTCTTTGTACAACAACCGCTACAGCTGGCACATGCGTTCAGCCGTTTGATATTGACTATGAAGCTCTAAAAGGAAGAGGGATAGTCGTATATGGCGATACTACTGCCGGCAAAGTATATTATGCGTTATGGGACGGAAGTGCATGGTCTCCAAATTCAACTCCCGGAACTCCTGGGGTTTCTAACGAAATGGCACTTTCAGGCAGCACAAAAATTCCGCGTTGGGTTCGTGTGGTCTCCTCAGGGGAGAATTTAGCAGATGATCGTGCAAACAGGGTGATTATTTTGGTGGGAAGTTCGGTAAACGTAAATGATGCTGCTTATACACTTGATGCTTTCTATTGGGATGGTACGACAATGAGCAGTGCAACCA
>DAIPMQ010000011.1:4430-14438 GCA_036768625.1 Parcubacteria group bacterium | reverse complement strand
GTTCAAGACCGAGCAAGAGGCGCGCGACATGCTCGACGCTTGGGAACAGCGCGCTATCAAGGACGCTGCAACCCCGTGTTCTTTGTGCAAGCGGCCGATGTTTTGACGGCAATTGGCAAGGAGTTAATACCTTTGTCGTGAGTTATACCAACAATGGAGTTGCAGAAATGCGTTATCGAAAATACATTGTTGGTACAGGATGGGGAGCAGATACCCAAGCATATTTAACAAGCACAACTCCGATTTTTGTGGAATCTGCTGCTGATCTTACAAGTTCAAAGATTATGGTATCCACTGCCGACTCAGGCAATGACACTCAAACAGCGGTATGGCGCGGCGATGATACAACTGATGGATGGACCCTTTGTAATGGCACATGTCCCGATACCGCCATAGAAACTGTCGGCGGAAATCAGTCATATACCGCATTCGGGCGCTTTAATGGGAGCGCTTTGCATGTATATAACGATGCAGGTACCACTGGTGATTCTACATATTGGACCTATACGCCACCATCAACATGGGGTACCAAAACAACCACTGGCTTAACAACGACGGACGACTCACTTAACACAAAAGTGGTAGGTTCGCCTAATAGTAGCAATATTATGATGCTGAATGAAGATGTCGATTGTCGATTGAGATTAAAAATGTGGACAGGTTCTGCGTGGGATACGTCGACGACTGAAATGAACAACTCTACTACGGCCACGCTTACTAATTATGGCGTTACGTGCCCCCTTTCCACTTCACCAGGTGTTGCTCCTATTGGAATTCCATATGATTATGATTTTGTGTGGAAAATATATTCTCCTTGGCAGAGGAATTGGGAATTTTTCTCTGGTTCAGACACTGCTTCATCTCCCTCAACGAGCCTTGCTGCTCAGGATACAGCTCCGACAGGCATTTCCAATGCTGCAATTGTGCGGTTACGAGTTAATTATTCAGAAACTGGCACCATGAGCCAGATAGATGCTCGAAAAAAACTTCAGTATACGACAGGATGCAATCCAAATTCAGTGCTTGAGTCAACCTGTACGTGGACAAATGTGGACGAAGCAGCAGGAACAGGGATTTGGCGATATGCAGACCTTACATGTACCACTACAGATTGTGCTGATGGGGTATTACTCACAGCTACCAAACTTACGGGTAGCGGTGCATGCACCCAAGGAAACGGCTGCGGTACATGGATTGAAAGCGGTACAGCCGCCGCTGCTTCGACGATGGATCATAATGGTTCCCAGGTGCAAGAAAATGAATATATTCTCCAAAACAATGGCGCGGCAGCCTCAGCTACTTATTATTTTAGATTATACGACAACAACCAATTAACCCCCGTCTATACGTGGCAGAGCTCAAGTAATTGTAATGCAGGTTCCTCGCAATGTACTTATCCAAACTTAACGACAGCTGCAGCTGTCTCTCCAACTGTCACTACGAATTTTGCAAGCAGCCCGACATATAGCGCCGCTAATCTTGTTGGATCAATTACCAATAATGGCGGTGCAGATGCGACCCAATCTGGCTTTGCATGGGGCACAGTTTCTACGCTTTCAGGCGGTGATACGGCAACTACAACCCTAGGTGCTTTTACGGGCATAGGCCCATTCAGCGGGACAGTGGGATCTTTGAATCAAACGACCGTTTATTATTTTCGTGCGTATGCAACGAATTCTGGAGGCACAGGATACGGAAGCATTTTGAGCTTCACGACAGGTAATTCTACTCCCAGTCGCAAAATGCGATTATTTGAAGGGTTTAAAATAAAATTCGTCAGCGGTAAAATTATATTGAGGCAAAATTAATGGCTAAATATTTAAAACATAGAATTTGGATAATTATCGTATGTGTCTTGTTTATTTTTGCTGGATATTTTTTTGTCATGCACAAACTGAAATCAATAGTTCCTTCTTCTAATACTAATTCTAGCGTGTTTATGTTTGCCGGAGATTCTACTCCTGCCAACGGTTTCGCCGCAGTGTCTGCTGGCAATGTAAGTAATAAAATGGCATCAGGGCCGCTCTTGCCGTCCCGCATGCCACCTCCAGGTTTTCAAGAGTATCGCAATATAGTGTATCGATTTTCAATTTTTTATCCAATCAGCCTATCAGTAAAAGAGGTTAATGAAGGAAACGGTGTTTCAACTGTCATATTTCAGAATGTAAAAGATGCAAAAGGTTTTCAAATTTTCATCGTTCCGTATGAAGCAAATCAAGTGAGTAGGGAGCGTTTTCAAAAAGATGAGCCGTCGGAAATCATGAATGATCCCAATAATCTCAATATTGATGGGGCAATAGCAACAATGTTTTTGAGCAGAAATCTTGCTTTAGGCGCTACACGCGAAGTGTGGTTCATTAAGAATGGGTATCTCTTTGAAGTGACCGCTCCCCAAACGCTCGATAATTGGCTCGGGTATATCATGCAGACGTGGAAGTTCATCTAATGTATCTCAAAACACAAAATGGTAGGTGATACTGTTTTGCGTTTTTTACAAAATTAAGCATTCAGGAAATACTTTTTTAAAAGTTAACAAAGTAAGCCGCAAAGATATATAATAGATGTAACTATTTTTTCTATAGTGTATGCGTCCTTGCATTTATTTTATTGGTGCGTTTGTGGTTGCAATTTTTGCAATTGGTTTTTATACCGATAATCTATATATCACATCGTTTGGGACAACAAGCGCGAGAACAATCTCTTCTGTTCTCAAGGCTTTTTCTGATAATCCCGAGCAGGATAACTCTCATGTGAATACACTTTCAAAAGTTGAAATACCATCTATTATTAATGGAAATTTTAATGAAGGAGTTACTGGCTGGTCATTTCATACAAATTCTATCGGCACATTTATTGCAGCATCAACAACTTCGGGAGGGCTAGCGGGCAAAGTGATTATTTCGCGAGATGGCAGTGATGAGGAACTATATCAGCAGGGAATAGCGCTAAAACCTTCGACGCATTATCGGCTTTCGTTTAGCGCAAAGTCTTCCGCTGGACACGATGTATCAGTTTCTCTCATTAATCAAGACGGTAAAGATGTAAACGATATTCTTCCAAAAACTGTTTTTGATATTGCAACTGCAACAAAAACATATTCTGTTGATTTTATTACTCCAAATTTCGGTAAAGGAAACAAATACGGTCGTCTCACGTTTTGGCTTGCTCCGTATGCAGAGATTGGCGACGAGTATTGGTTCGATGATATAGCGCTTATCGATCTCGACACACATGGGTTGAATGATGCTGCATCGGGCACAGCTGGAAAAATAGCAACCACATCTTCTCATACTCTGTTGCCTGTAATAATTCCTCAAGGCGGCACATTCCCTGATCCCATTATGGTGGCAATACGTTACGGTTCGCAAGCAAAAATTTATTACACCCTTGATGGAAGTGTTCCCACAAAAGATTCCACTCGTTATTCCGAACCATTTATACTCGCAACCTCATCTACGATTTCTGCTATTGTAATCGAAAATGATTTACCCATTTCTCTAATATCGACATCAACGTTTGTAATAGGAAATAGCGCTGGTCATCCACTTCTCAACGGATCATTTGATGAAGGAATTGATAATTGGGAATTCTATACGAATGGCTATGGCGCATTCGCAGTCAATCAAAGTAGTCACAGCGGCCATTCAGGATATATTCTTATTTCTGATTCAAGTAATGTAACCGAGCTTTTTCAGAAAGGCATACAGCTCGAACCGAAAACTTCGTATAAACTCTCGTTTATGGCTCGATCAAATAGAGGTCATGGAGCATCTGTGTCTGTCGTGCAGGATAAGGACCCCTCAATTTCATACGGTCTCACCTCTGCGCCTCTTGCGCTTACAACAGAGTGGAAAAATTACTCGTTCACGTTCACTACCTCGGGCTTCGATCATCCGGTCACTGATGGCCGCTTCCAGTTTTCGCTCACGCCCTATGCAGCGTACGGGGATGAGTATTGGTTTGATGATGTTTCCTTGGAAAAGATCTAAATCCACATCTCCAATCCTTTTCAAAGACGCTGCTAAGTGGTATGTGTTATAAAAATGACGGAATTTCTTCTTTATAAAAGATGTGGATAGCAATTGACTGATGCTTTTTTGTGCGGTGTATACTTTATATACAATAATCAACCCAGAATGATCAAAAAATTGCATACTAAACTGATGGACGAAAATAATGCTTATGCAAAATGGCATGGCAAAAAGATCCATCAGGCAGTCCACTACGCAGTTTTCGGTTTTCTCAGCATACTTGTAACTGGCAGCATTCTTTCAGCCATTAAACAATCATATCCAGCCTATGCCAGGGCTTCTCTCAAGGATGAAAGTAGCACATTTATCAATACCAAGGCCGCAGCAGTGAACAATCTGCGCGGCCTCAACAATGCTCTGCTTGCCCTCCATAATCAGTTTCAACATGTTTCTGCTTCCGCCCAAGCCAATATTCGCTCTCAGGCAATAGCAATTATTTCTGAGAGAGCTGCGGTTTTAGAGTCTCTTATCAAAGCCAATCCAACTGCTGCCTTCGGTTTGATGTTCGATGCTCAACTTACGAAGAATCTCTCTTCAACATTTCCTGATGCAGCAAGTTTTCTTGAGCAGCAGGTAGTGCTTTCAGGTGTACTTATTACTACGCATACTGATGATTTTGTCCACCATGCTGTCGCTAATTTATATGAACTTGAAGTAAATAATAAAGCTACAACCACAAGGTATAAAGTACATTTTGCTTCGCATGTTCCCGATTTTCTAGCTGTTGGAACCAGGCTCAAAATTTCGGGTATAGCCTTGGGCAACAATGTGGTGATTGCTGATGGATCGAAGGATCTTGCTTTGGCAAGCGGTGGGTCAGGCGGCGGACTGCTATTGACTACCGGCGATCAGCATACTCTTATGATAATGATTAACTTCCAGGACAACACATCGCAACCTTTTACTGCTAACTATGTTAGTGACTTCATGTTTAATTCCGCCACTTCCACTAATGCTTACTACAAAGAAGTTTCATTTAATCAAACTTCTTTCTCGGGTGACGTAGTAGGATGGTATACCATTCCTTATTCTAGCACTCTTTGCAATCAAGGAGTTTATGCAAATGCTGCCCTTGAAGCTGCGCAAGCTGCAGGCGTAAACTTGGCCAATTACACCAGATTCGGCTATGTACTCCCCCCTCAAATTTGCAATGGAATGGCAACCTCTGTCTATGCTACTTTTAATAATTCGTCCGGAGCTTTAGTCTCACCATGGTTTTTATCTGATATTTCAACTAATTTTATTCATGAATTCGGGCATAATCTAGGACTTGGCCACGCGAGCGCTTATAGTTGTGCTAATAATTCCAAATCCATAGACAGCCCAAGTAATTGCATTTCAGTCGAATATGGCGATAATACCGACGTTATGAGCAGTGGGGATGATTATAGTAAACTCTGCCATTTTAATGCTCCTCACAAAGTGCAATTAGGGTTTATCCCTTCTTCTCGAGTGCAGACGGTGATTGCCAATGGTACGTATACGATCGCCCCGGAAGAAATAGCAGCCACTGGAATACAAGTTTTAAAAATAGCCAAGCCGGACACTAATCAATTTTATTACGTTGGCTATCGCCAACCAGTTGGTTTTGATGTTCAGCTGACCTGTCATTGGCTTGATTCTTTCTATAATGGCGCAGCAGTGTATATCGATAGTGGTACTACTAAATTATTGGATATGGTTCCAAGCGGCACTAATAGTTTCTACGACGCTCCGCTTTCAGACGGCCAAGTTTTCACTGATGCAATAAATGGCATTACCATTACTCAGTTAAGCCATAGCAGCAGCGGGGTAACAGTCTTAATCAGCTTTGGTCCCGGAAGCTGCGTACCGGCAAGTCCAACTATTTCGCTTTCTCCATCCTCTCAATCCGGAAATCCAGGCCAGACTTTAAGCTATACTGCTTCAGTTACCAATAATGATTCCGCTGTTTGTAAAAGCACAACCTTTAATCTCAGTTCCGTCGTTCCTTCGGGCTGGGGTTCTAGTTTTTCGCCTGCCTCAGTAACGCTTTCTCCCATTGGTACGAGTTCTTCTGTTCTGACAGCAGTATCTCCTGTCTCAAGTTCTATCGGTCAATATAACTTGAGCGCCGCCGCTACTGATGCAGCAAGTTCGAGCCATACAGCAGCCTCTAACATTGTTACAGATACAGTCTTCTTCAATACAAGCTCTAACGACAACAGCGCCCCTTCAGTCATAATCTCCTCGCCTGCCGATGGTGCCCTTGTCACAGGCACCATTACGATCAAAGCCACTGCTACTGACAATGTTAAAGTCACTAAAATAGATCTTTATATTGACGGAGTATTACAAATTTCTACCACCAAATCCTCGCTCTCTACTCATTGGAATAGCAGTAAGGCAATAACAGGTTCACACACTATTACTGCTAAAGCCTACGACGCAGCAGGGAATATGGGTACAGCGAGTGTAGGTGTGATGAAGTAGGCATGTAATATAAATAAAGTTTTTATTTATAGGGATATCTCGTGAAGTATGAAAGTGCTTTTGCTTTTTTACACAAACATAATTTCCGAAATTCTTTTTAATTTATTTCTTTTTATGGTATAAAAAGATGCTTGTGCCGGATAGCCGCTCGTGACCGTATGGGAACGGGAGGAAAGTCCGAACATTCATCCCGCCGCCGAAAGGAGCGGGGAAGGGTAACGGGTAACGCCCGTCCGGAGCAATCCGAGAGGTGCGAGCAGTGACGCCTGGAGCGAAAGCAAAGGGGACCCTTCGGGGTCAATCTCGGAAGTAATTCCGAGAGTGAAACGGCTAAATTCCTTACCTGGATGCAAGGCCGTACCGTAACCATTCGGTGTGCCGCTCGACTTCGCACGTAAGTGCGTTGCAAGATAAATGGCTATCGTTCCGTGAGGTAAAAGTTTCTGAGACAAATTTTACAATCGAGTTAAAAATAAATTCGAATAAGAATACGTTTCGGATATTTTTATCTCACGGGATACAGAATTCGGCTTATAGGCACAGGCATAAAAACAGAAACCACATAATGGGTTTCTGTTTTTATTATTATAAGTGCATGCAAAAATAATTTCGGAAATATTTATTTGTAAATTTGCACAGCGGGCGAAGAAACTGAAAAAGTTCTGCACATTATTTGATTGTAAACTCTTCATTATTTTATTATACTGAGTAGTATAAAAGTGCTTTTAAAAGTTCGTTAAATAACTATGGAAGATATACAAACACCACACGTAAAAGCGGAAAGAACGCTTCGTCTCGAAAAGATCGCATCCGTCATACTGATGGCTACCGCATTTCTTTTGCCTATTTTTTTCATACCGACAGGCCTCTTTTCCATCCCTTTTGCTAAAAGCATTCTTCTCTACGGAGGAGTTCTCCTCACGCTTATTGTGTTTCTTTTTTCAGTTCTTGAAACAGGAAAGATAAAAGTGCCGATGAGTCCAATATTTCTCGCAGCATTCTTTATTCCAGTTATTTTTCTTTTTTCGTCTCTTGCATCAACATCAGTTCTTTCATCATTAACTGGCTATGGTATTGAAGTGGGAACATTTGCGTTCATGCTGCTTATGTTTGTCTTGATGACGCTTGTGGCGCATCTCTATAACAATAAGGATCGCGTATTCAAATCATATCTTCTTTATTTTCTTTCTTTCGGCATCGTAACGCTTTACCAATTGTTTCGCTTGATGTTTGGAGCAAATTTCCTCTCATTCGGCTTACTTACATCTACTGCTTCGAATCTCGTCGGCAGCTGGAACGATCTCGGCGTATTTTTTTCAATTGCGGCGCTTCTTGCAATGGTCACGCTCGAACTTCTGTCCGTCAACAAGCTTTTCAAAGCGCTCCTCTATATAGCCCTTATTGCCTCGCTCGTATTCGTAAGCATTGTTAATTTTACAACGCTCTGGTACATTCTCGCTACATTCTCGCTCGCTTTCTTTCTCTTCGTATTCTTTCTCCACAAAGGGCAGCATCAATCCGAGCATGAAGCGTCGCAAAGCGGCCGCAATATTTCCTTTATTTCCATCGCTGTCCTCATTCTTTCCGTAGTATTCATCTTCGGCGGGACGGCGCTCGGCGGCCATATAGCAGATGCGCTCAAAGTTTCGAATCTCGAAGTCAGGCCGTCATGGAGCACGACGCTTGATCTGACGCGCCAAACGCTTTCCCACAATTTGCTCCTTGGCTCCGGGCCAAATACCTTCCAATATGAATGGGCAAAATACAAGCCCGCTGCCATAAATACCACCGCTTTCTGGAACACAGACTTCAGCTATGGCATCGGCCTTATTCCGACGTTCTTAGGTACGACCGGCATTCTCGGCTTCTTGGCCTGGGCATTCCTTTTGGGCGCGCTCCTCTATACGGGCTTCAAGGCAATATTTGCAAGCTCGCGAGACCCCTTGGCGCGCTATTTCATCATTTCGTCTTTTATTGCATCTCTTTGCCTCTGGACGATGCTTATTCTCTACGTGCCGAGCATGGTGATGGTCGCGCTGACGTTCTTTTTCACCGGGCTTTTCGTCGCGTCAGTGATGAATGAGAATCTTATTAAGCATAAAGAGTTCATGCTTTTCAATAATGCGCGCACTGGCTTCGTAACAGTCCTTGCAAGCATTTTCATGATCATTCTTGTGATAACAGGGGGCTATTACATGGCAAAGGGATTTATTTCAACTTCTTACTTCCAGAAGAGCCTTACCGCGGCATCGCAGAATAATGTGCCGCTCGCGGCAAGCAACATGCTCGAGGCGATCAATCTCCGCGGCTACGACATTTATTACCGGTCGCTTGCGCAAATCTATATGCTTCAGCTCAATAAAGTCCTTGCAGAGCAGAATGCGGATCCTGGACAGCTGCGCCAGCAATTCCAATCCGGATTAGGGCAGGCGATTCAAAGCGGAATCCAGTCAGTGTCCGCCGATCCGACCAATTATCAAAATTACATTGAGCTCGGGCAAATCTACGAATCAGTAGTGCCTGCGCCCTTCAAGATCGAGGGCGCCTATCAGAAGGCTAAGGAAGCATACGACAAAGCAATCGAGCTCAATCCTCAGGATCCAGAACTCCATCTCTTGGAAGGCAGGCTCGAGATCGCACAAAACAATCTTGAGGCGGCTCGCACGCAGATAAACACCGCGATCCAGCAAAAGCCCGATTATGTGGATGCCTACTTCCTCCTTTCTCAGGTTGAGGTTGCATCCGGTGACCTCCAGAAAGCGATCACATCGGTGGAATCAGCCGTATATCTTGCGCCGGACAACGCGGGAATTTATTTCCAGCTTGGACTCCTCAAATATAACAATAGCGATTGGAACGGCGCGATCCAGGCATTTGAAAAAGCGATCTCTATAGTAAGCAATTACGCAAATGCGAAATACTTCTTAGGCCTAAGTTATGATAAGGTAGGAAGGCATGCAGATGCCATAAAGGAGTTTGAAGATCTCAAAACGACCAATCCAGATAATACCGAAGTGACCACGATCTTGACCAATCTCCAGGCAGGCAATGCGCCTTTTGTGGGGCTTACACAAACCCCGGCCGCAGCTCCAGAAAAAGGGAAAACTCTTCCAGTGAAGCAATAGCGCTACAATAAGCTCGGCCCGGAGTTTTTCGAGGGTAAATCCGCGGGTTTTCAGTCATGAATGAATAGAGGGGATTCTTCATTCAATTCGTTCATACTTTACTGCAATAAGTTTTCAAGGTATCGGTACAATGGTAAAGAGTTTCTTCCAATACATCAATAAAGAGATAAGCGGCCTCCATCAGGCTGCTTATCTTTTGGCTTTGTTTGCATTACTTGCGGATATTTTGGGAATTATCCGAGATCGGCTGCTTGCACATTATTTCGGCGCAGGACCGACTCTCGACCTCTACTACGCCGCTTTCCGCGTGCCGGATTTTATTTTCTCGACGATCGCTTCAACTGTTTCGCTTTCAGTCTTAATTCCGCTTTTCGTTGAAAAGCTCGGCTCTGATAAAAAAG
>DAIPMQ010000011.1:0-4420 GCA_036768625.1 Parcubacteria group bacterium | reverse complement strand
AGGGAAAGCGCTTTCTTGATACGGTTTTTTCTTTCTTCTTTATTGTCATGGTGACGACGGAAGTCATCGCTTTTGTGTTTATGCCGGAACTTTCCCATTATATTTTTCCAGGAATTTCCAATCAAGCCGAGCTTACCGAGCTTTCCCGCATTCTTTTGCTTTCGCCGATCCTTCTCGGCCTTTCTAATCTATTCGGTAGCGTTACGCAGACCTTCAAGCGCTTCTTCGTGTATGCCACAAGCCCGCTTCTCTATAATGTCGGCATTATCTTCGGCATCGTCTACCTTTACCCGCGTTATGGGCTGAAAGGTGTCGTATGGGGCGTTATCATCGGCGCAATGATGCATCTCGGCCTTCAAGTGCCTTTCGTCTGGAGCGAAGGGCTTTTGCCGAGATTCCGTGCTCCCGATTGGGAGGAAGTGAAGCGCGTTATTTTTCTTTCGCTTCCGCGAACTTTCGCTCTTTCTATTACACAGATAGCCATGCTATTCATTCTCGGCCTTGCGTCGCTCATGACGGCAGGCTCGATCTCGATTTTCAATCTGGCATACAGTCTTGATTCGGTGCCGCTCTCTATTATCGGCGTAAGCTATTCTCTTGCGGCATTTCCGACTCTTGCGCTTCTTTTTCAGAAAGGAGAGAAGAAGGAATTTGTACGTTATCTTGTCACTGCATCGCGCCATATCATCTTCTGGTCGATGCCCATCACGGTTTTATTTATCGTATTACGGGCGCAGATTGTCAGGGTTATTCTAGGCTCCGGCCAATTCGGCTGGCCGCAAACCCGACTCACCGCGGCAGTGCTCGGCCTCTTCGTTCTTTCGTCGGTTTTTCGGAGCCTCATTTTGCTCCTTGTCCGCGGCTATTATTCGGCAGGGCAGACAAAAAAACCTCTTATTATTAATGCGATCGGCGGTGCACTGGTGATCGGTTCCAGCTATCTTTTTTCCTGGATGTTTACTGCATATCCGACCTTCCACTATTTTATTGAAGCGCTTTTCAAAGTTGAGGGCATAAAGGGAACGGAAGTTCTGATGCTGCCTTTAGGCTTCAGTGTAGGTTCGATCTTAAATGGCATCATGTTGTGGTGGTCGTTCGACCGGGATTTCAAAAATTTTTCCGCTCCCTTGCGGAAGACATTTTTCGACGGATTTTCGGCAGCGGTCATTATGGGCTTTATCACGTATGTTTCTCTCAATCCACTCTCATTTATTTTCAATAATACGACCTTCTTCGGCATTCTTTTCCAAAGCGTATGCGCAGGTGCGATCGGCATTATTTCCGGCATTATTCTTCTGAAAATTATCAAAAACCAGGAAATAGAGGAGATTTGGAAAGCCCTGCATTCTAAGATTTGGAAGGCAAAGCCTATTGGCCCTGATCCGGAAGTCACCGCCTAAACGTCCATCCTTGGCGCGCTTTTTCGTTGGCCGTTCTGCTTGCTCCCGCAATGTACTATCCGTACATTTTGGTCGCAATGCTCACAGCCGCCTCAAATCGCATCCAAAGCTGGAGTTTAGGTACATATTTTATGCTACGTGTTGCATCCAGATTTACGCGTTTTGAAATTTTGAATTTGGCTAATTTAAGCCGCCTATTATATTGTTGGTATAAAAATCAAAGAATGGTGTTAAATTATTTTAAATAGTTCTAAGAAGAAGATTGTAATAACACAATCACAGATTGGTTTTGCTGAAGAACAAAAAGATTTTATTAATTTCGGGGAGCATTATTTTATTCTATTCAAGATGAGATTAAATTATCCAGCGAATAAGTTTTCACTGAGGATACCGAAAGGTTCGTAGGTTTAATTTTTATTCCAAGAGTATATTTTGCTAAATGAAGCGTAAATAGGTATGCTTTGATTGTTATGAACATCCGAAATTTCTCAATAATAGCCCATATCGACCATGGAAAATCGACGCTTGCTGATCGCATGCTTGAGGTGACCAACACCATTGAGAAGCGCAAGATGATGGCCCAGGTGCTCGACAATATGGAGCTCGAGCGCGAGCGCGGCATCACCATCAAGATGCAGCCCGTGCGCATGAAATACAAAGTTGACGGGGAAGAATATGTTCTTAATCTCATTGATACGCCGGGTCATATAGACTTTTCCTATGAAGTTTCGCGTGCGCTTAAAGCAGTCGAAGGCTCCATTTTGCTTGTGGATGCTACTCAGGGCGTACAGGCTCAGACTCTCACTACGCTTGGCATGGCGCGCGAATCCGGCCTTGTTATCATTCCCGTGCTATCAAAGATCGATTCTCCTCTGGCGCGAACCGAAGAAGTGAAGGAAGAAATCATCAAGCTTCTCGGCTGCGCGCCCGAAGATGTCATGCAAACTTCCGGCAAAACAGGAGAAGGCGTCGCAGAGCTTTTGAACCATGTGATCAAAAAAATTCCTCCTCCTCATGCCGAAATCAATGAGCCGCTCCGCTCGCTTGTTTTCGATTTCAAATACTCGAACCATCGAGGCGTCATAGTCTATGTGCGCATTATGGAAGGCAAAGTCTCGAAAAATGACCAGCTCTCTTTCAAAGTAGCAGGAGGGAAATTCAATTCGCTTGAAGTCGGTTTTTTTGCTCCGGACGAAACTCCCACAGAGTCTCTCGGAGCAGGTGAGATCGGATATATCGTGACGGGCATCAAAGAGCCGGGAGTTGCATCAGTCGGAGATACGGTAGGCAAAGCAGGGGATGCGACCCCGGCACTTCCGGGCTATGGCAAGCCGCGGCCCGTGGTGTGGGCATCTATTTATCCGGAATCGCAAGACGATTTCGTACTGCTTCGCCAATCGCTCGAAAAGCTCAAGCTCTCCGACTCATCGTTTGTGTTTGAAGAAGAATCATCCGGCGCGCTCGGCCGCGGCTTCCGTTGCGGATTTTTAGGGATGCTGCATTTGGAAATAATTTCAGAACGTTTGCGCCGCGAATTCTCGCTCGAGCTTATTATTACGAGTCCATCGATTACCTATGAAGTCCATTTAAAGAACGGTAAAAAAGAAATGGTCTATTCAGCGTCATTTTTCCCGGATGAAAATCTGATTGAAAAAGTCTATGAGCCATGGGTTGATCTTAAGGTCATTACGCCCAATGCATACCTCGGCGCGCTTATGGGAGTCTTTTATGAGCATGAAGTGCAGGTCGGCGTCACTGATAACTTCGGGGGCGACAGGACGGAAGTGTCAGCCACAATGCCTCTCCGGGAGCTGATGCGCGGATTTTTCGACACGGTTAAAAGCGTTTCCTCGGGCTATGCTTCCATTTCATATGAGATAGGGGAAATGAAGGAAGCAGATGTGGTGCGTCTTGATATTTTGGTTGCAGATGAGGTGGTGCCGGCATTCTCTCGCGTTGTGGCGCGCCGTCTTGCCGAAATTGAGGCTGAGAATGCCGTAGAAAAGCTCCATGGCATTTTGCCGCGCCAGATGTTCGTTATGAAGATCCAGGGCGTGGCGCTCGGCCGCATCATCTCCTCGCGCACAGTTTCTGCCTATAGCAAGGATGTGACCCAGCATATGTATGGCGGCGACATTACCCGCAAAATGAAGCTCCGCGAAAAGCAGAAAAAAGGAAAGAAAAAGATGAAAGAGCGCGGGAAGGGGAGTGTTAATATTCCGCATGATGTTTTTCTCAAAATGATGCGTAATAAATAAACTTTCAGATTTAGCGTATTTCGTCATCCCAAACTCCGCACGCTCCTGCGGAGTATTTTTCATACACCTTAGTCGCGCTGCTCGTTTGGTCCTCGAACTTCATCAAAATCTGAAGGTTTACCTGTTCTTGTTATTTTTTTCCATTCATATTCGCAGAGTTGTAAATTAAGGATTTTCTCTTCAAAATAAAAAAGCCCTGCTTGCGCACATGCGCAAGCAGGGCTCGTTGTGTCGAATTTATCTTCGCTATTTTACCGAAATAGGGTTGGAAAATACAAAGCGATCATACTAAGTATCATCAGTATGGAAAAAACGGTCCATATCCGATTGAGCATTTTTCTGTTTTTTGAATGGAATAGCATAGGTTTGAGAATTGTTAGGTGAATACTATATACTATATGAATCCGAGCAAAGAGGGAACCCTTTTGCCTGGAATGCTATTTGAACCATGATTGAGATCAAAGACAGAAGCCGAATACGAAAAAAGCTTTATTCGCCTCCGGTGTTCTTCATTTTGCTTATTCTGGCTCTGATTCTCCTCCGGGCTACGCTCAATGTGTATTGGAAGCGGGCGGAAAGCATTCAAAATCTGGCGAAAGTTTCAGAACAAGCAAGCGCGCTTCAGAGCCGCCAGTCGGAGCTCGAGAAAAGCATTGCAAAGCTTCAGACCGAGGCGGGAGTTGAAACGGAGATCCGCAAGAAATTCAGCGTTGTGAAGAACGGTGAGCAGATGGTCGTGCTTGTCGATGATCAGAATAAGCC
>DAIPMQ010000060.1:886-3320 GCA_036768625.1 Parcubacteria group bacterium | reverse complement strand
TACCTATGTGCTTTCGCATAGCAGAGGGGGAATTGGAGAAATTGCAACTACAACGCCTGATGCTACGATGATGGCCACTTCGAGCGAAGCAACTGCCACGAGTACGCCTGCCCAAGCTATTGCGACTAGCACTCCGGACGGTGAGTACTATGCCTATGTAACGGGTTTTAAGATAAACGGGCTTCTGAGCGTAACACTTACACTCCAGCAAGTCACCTACTTCACCGGAGCAGAAGCGAGAGTTACAGCGGCCCATGACGTTGCATGTCCATCGGGTAAAATTGATCTCTGCGTCCCAACTCTTTCCAAAGGCTATTATGTTCGTGAAAGCAGCGGACTTCCATTTCTTGCTACAATAAATCTTGCAACGAAAATTTCGCTCTCCACTTCCACCGAAGCCCTGCTCAAGAAAAATCCCACTCTTGAAGCATTCGGATCATATAAGCCTGTGGTTGTAGTAACAATAAAGAAAGGCAAGACGATTGCGATTTCTGAAGTGACTACCAAGTAAATTTTTAACAAAAAGCCGCCCCTTGGGGGGCGGCTTTTTGTTAAATCCGAATGGATTATGCGCGCTGAACGTTTGTTGCGTTCGGGCCTTTCTCGGTTTGCTCTGTCTCAAAAGTGACAGCATCGCCCTCTTGGATTTCGTCGAACGAAACTCCTACAAGGGAGTTAGTGTGAAAGAAAATATCCTTTCCACCATCCTCCGGAGAGATGAAACCGAAGCCTTTGTCCATTTTCTTCTTGACTGTGCCTTTCATTGTTTGTTGGTTAGCTAGTAAAATACAAAAAATTATATGTTTATGAAATTCGACAATTTCGAACCATAGCTCTTTGTTACTACAATATATAGCATATATAGGGTATTTTGACAACACTCCCAAAACACGCTGAGAGAGCCATTAATTTAAAGGGCCTAAAACTCAAAGTATGCTTTTCATTACTCCTTAATACGCACGAGTTACGCTTTTCCTTATTAGCTCACGATTAATAACATGAAGCATAATAAAATTGGCGCCGGGGACACAATAAAAAATATAACCAAAGAGCCAAAAGAAGCTCTTAAAGCCGATTATCATCAGACCAAAGCGGATATGAAAAATATGAAGGATGCCACTGAAAATAAAATTGATGAGACGAAGAATGATGTAGAACGAAAATAAAATCTGTTCAAGAAAACAGCCGAAAGGCTGTTTTTGTTTTCAAAAATAAAAAGGAAATAGGGATAAGTACAATTAATTTAAAAAAATTGTTCTGGTAAATAACAAAAAGCACCTCTCGGTGCTTTTGTGTATGTGTGGAGATGGGCGGAATCGAACCGCCGTGCAAAAGGTAGAATCATATGGGTCTACAAAGCATAGTCGGCTTGCATGTTCGACGGTGTGGGTATGAAGCTGACGAAAATCCACAACGCTTAGCCTCTTTGGTTTGGAAGGGAATCGAGGCAGGTTCCCATCCTAGTCCGAAGTTATAACACTACGTATCCGTAACAGACTTAGGGATATGCAGCGTCGCTTACGCTAAAGCGTAGGCGAAGGCGAAATCGTTAGCTCCGAAAAACGGCGACTTAACAGACTTTGCTTTAGCAACTGTATATTTTGCAGTTATTTTTTCCAGTGGGTTTTAGGAGACCATAGGAGTGCTCCGCTTTGCGCATATGAGAGCTAGCCAATTGTCTAGGCCGATCATCCCCCTTAAATATTCGACCTTCGGAGTCGAATATTTAAGGCGAGTGACCTTTTTACTCTATTTATCAAATAAATTTAAAATTTTCAGATCAAGAAATTTTATAACCGGGCGCTCACATCTCTGCGAAGCTCCCGCTCAGTGTCTCTCTTCTTTAATACGTCGCGTTTGTCGTATTTCTTACGGCCACGGACGACATTGATTTCTATTTTGATCTTCTGTCCCTTATTATACACCGAAAAAGGCACTAATGTCAATCCTTTTTGAGCCTCAGATTGAGCCATTTCTTCGATTTCTTCCTTGGTGAGGAGAAGGCGGCGAGTCCGATGCGGATCGTAGTCTGGGGCGGTGTTTGCCATCTGGTAGGGCGGGATGTTCATATTTATGAGATACGCTTCGCCGCCGCGCACTGTGGCATGGGAGCCTTCGAGAGAACCGTGTTTACCACGAAGCGTCTTAACCTCAAGGCCAAGCAATTCCAAACCAGCCTCAAAGCTTTTGAGGATCTCATAATCGAGATTCGCCTTCTTGTTTCTGAGCAGTGTTTCGGCCATGAGGCTACTATATCATAAAGTTTTTGCGCCTTACTTTCTTAATGCTATGCTTTATTTAATGGCAATAAAAACTATTAAATTCAGGGATAATCTGGCAAAAATGGTATTGGCAGGCGAGAAGAATTCGACCTTCAGGCTCTTTGATGATAAGGATCTCAGAAGTTTTTGGAAAAATATAAAGAGGTTTTGGA
>DAIPMQ010000060.1:0-876 GCA_036768625.1 Parcubacteria group bacterium | reverse complement strand
ATAAGGATCTCAAAGCGGATGATGAAGTTGGGTTGATAAATTGGAATACAGGAGAAAAATTTGCAGATGCGGTCATAATCGAGGTAAAAGAGCAGAAGCTCAGAAATATGACCGTGAGCGATTATGAAGGCCACGAGAAGTTTGAAAGCGAGGAGAAGATGTACGAAGCTTATAGGGAATATTATGGAGATAAGGTAACTCCCGAAACTCTTGTAAAGATAATTAAATTTAAACTTTTATGAAACCCGGAATAGATTATCCGGCAATAAGCGTCTGCTTTCTTTGCTATGATGGCAATGGTAACTTTGTATTGTCATTCCGTAATGAAAATTGCCGTGATGAAAGGAATAAATGGGACAATGGAGGAGGGAAGCTTGAATTCGGGGATACGATAGAAGCGACACTGAAGCAAGAAATCAAGCAGGAATATTGTGCCGATATACTCGAGCAGGAATTCCTCGGTTATCGTGACGCGATTAGGGAAGAGGAAGGTGTTCGAAAGCATTGGGTCACCTTGGATTTTCTCGTGCTTGTTGATCCTTCTCAGATTGGAAATGGGGAACCTGAAAAATTCAATGAAGTGAGATGGTTCAAGCCCAATGAGCTCCCGCGAGAAATTCATTCTCAAACGCCGAAGTTTTTGGAAAAATATAAAGAGGTTTTGGATAAGCATGGGCTGCATTTCTAAGAACTTGCTTTGCCGCCAGTCTGAATGGTATTCACGTTTTTCTCAGATAGCTTTTGTTGTATAGTAGGTACGTGCTTATTAAGACAATATTTCCTCAAAGAATGCAAAAACCTTTAAAAATAAGGCTCGTATAGCTCATTTAACCAATCAAACAATGGATAAAGACAATAATTCCAATAATGCGGAAA
>DAIPMQ010000059.1:0-3358 GCA_036768625.1 Parcubacteria group bacterium | reverse complement strand
TCGATAATCCAGCGCGAAGCAGCAGGCCCGGAAGATATGCGTTTGATCTCAGGTATTATATGGAATCGCATTTTTAAAGGAATGAGCCTTGAAATGGATGCGACTGTTCAATATGCCCGGGGAAAAACTGAGAGCGGATGGTGGGCGCCCCTCAAAGCAAGCGACATAAAAGCAATCGATTCCCCTTACAATACTTATAAAAATGGCGGTTTGCCGCCCACTCCCATTTCAAACCCCGGCCCAGATGCGATTGAAGCAGCACTTAATCCACAAAAGACCAACTGCCTGTTCTATATTCATGATCGGAATCGTACGATTCATTGCTCAGCCACCTATGAAGAGCACGTCCGCAATATCAATGAATATTTGAAATGAAAAAGGACGGGGTATACTATACCCCGTCCTTAAAAATGTTATGCAGCCTTGGCTTGCTCAAATTCGGCTGCCAGCGCCTTCAAATAATTGAACGTCACGATCGGCTTCAATTGCTTGATCGTGACCACCGTTTCAGGCCCTGTGTAGCCCTGAATATGTTCACCATTGATCAGATGACCGCGAAGCCAGAAAGTGTAAAATACGAATGCTCCTTGCTCGAACTTCTTTTCGTTTAAGCAGTTTTTCCTCAACCAAGATACATCTTGGTATCCTGTCATAAAAGCTCCTCTTCCTTAAGAATATACCCATTACACGCTTGTGCTACTGAGTTATCCTCTTCTTTATTAACTTTTACTATTATACAATGAATTTATTGTGAATGCAAACTCAACAATTATATGCTTGCATATATTGATTTTTCCTTGAATACGTGATATCTTTTCATTGTCTGAATAAAGGCTCTCCTTTCGAGTAAACTGATCAGGCCCAGAAAACACTTTGAGCATACAAGTACGAATCAACCAGCAGATACGCGCGCCAGAGCTTCGCGTCATAGGAGCGGAAGGTGAAAACCTCGGCGTTATTTCCCTTGCGGAGGCATTGCGCCTGGCAAAAGAGGCGGCTTTTGATCTGATCGAGATCTCGCCCAATGCAGCTCCTCCCGTCGCAAAGATCGGAGATTACGGCAAGTATGTATATGATGCCAATAAAAAGGCCAAACAGGCCAAGACCAAAGCTCATATTGTCGAAGTTAAGACCATCCAGGTAAAAGTGGGCACAGGCGAGAATGACCTCAAGCTCAAGGCCAAAAAGATATCAGAATGGATTTTGGACGGCGACCGGGTGAAGATCGATCTTTTCCTTCCTGGCCGCACCAAATACATGGATATCAAATTCCTGGAAGAAAGAATGGAACGAGTACTCAAGCTTGTCACCGAAAAATACAAAATCGCCGATTCAGCCAAAAAAAGCCCTAAAGGCCTTACTATTATCATTGAGAAAGATAGATAAATAAGGAAATAAGGAACAATTGGACATCGAAATTATAAATTGATATAAATATTGGACTGTAATTTACGAGGGAAATGCAGTATTTCCAGAATTCAATAGGATGAAAACTAACAAATCATACATAAAAAGGATGAGGGTGACGAAAAATGGCAAGATAATCGCCCGAAAAGCCGGTCGAAACCACTTCAACGCAAAGGAAGGGCGCCGCAGCCAGCTTTCTAAAAATCGCTCTCTCACAATTACTATGTCGAATAAAGCAAAAGCTCGCTTTTTACCTAACGCATAAATATGACAAGAGTTAAAAAAGGTGTAAACGCGCTTAAAACGCGCCGCAATATACTCAAGCAGACAAAAGGATATCGCTTTGGCCGCTCCTCTAAAGAACGCCAAGCAAATGAAGCCATTGTTCATGCCGGAAAATATTCCTTCGCTCACAGAAAGGATAAGAAGAACGATATGCGCCAGCTCTGGAATGTCCGCATCAGCGCGGTTCTAAAGGATGCCGGCACTTCCTACAGCAAATTCATGGGCGGCCTCAAGAAAGCAGGCATCACGCTTGATCGCAAGGCTCTCTCTGAGCTTGCCGCAAAGCACCCAGAGAGTTTTAAGAGAGTTTTGGCGAAAGTAGCATAAGTATAGGTATTTAATGTGAGTATGAAAACCGCTCCTTATGGAGCGGTTTTCTATTGTTTTAGAGTTTTGAGTCGGGGTAATAATTCTACAGCTCTTTCAATAATACGATCGCCAATTGCCCCCCAATCAACCCCCAACCCTGCTTAACACCTCCATATCAAATCACAATTTTCGATTCATAAAAACAGACCCCATATGTCTGGGTGCATTTTGTTTTATCAAGCTCATCAAATGTATCCACATCAAAATATTCAAATATATATTTTACTCCATCATGCCCGATATATTCCTTTGTAATCCCAGTTTTCATCCTCATACTTCATACCCATACTACTTAAGTTCATAAGGTTTCCCTGCTTCAGGAAACAGAGCATCCACGCCCACATAATCTCGAAGCTTTTGGGCCAAAAAAAGCGATGCCTTCGGCTCTCCCATCACGACGAACACTTTTTTGATGTTAGTTTTGCCTTCATCAATGAACTCGACAAGATGATCCGAATCTTTATGGGAGGAGAAAGAACTTATCATATCGATTTTGGCGCGCACAGGAATCTTCTCGCCGGCTATTATCACCTCTTTGGCATTGTCTTGCAGGCGACGACCCAATGAACCCATAGTTTGATATCCAACCAGGAGAATCGTGCTTTTCGGATCAGTTAGATGTGCTGCCTCATGCGACTGTATTCGGCCGCCCATCGACATTCCAGAGCCTGCGAGGATAATCTTGGGATTTGGCGTTTTTTCTATCCCTTCTGATTCGCTTCGCCTCACTGTAAATGAGAGCTTCGGAAAATCAAAAATATCGTCGCCTGCCTTTACTTCCGCACGAACCGAATCATTAAAGAGATCTGAATGCCGCTTGTAGATTTCTGTCACCTTTGTCGCCAACGGAGAATCGACAAAAACAGGAATTTCGCGCATTTTCTTTGCTTCAATGAGATTGTTGATCTCATAGAGGATCATTTGGGTCCGTTCGAGCGAAAATGCGGGAATTATAAGTGCGCCGCCTCTTTCTGTAGTATCGTTTATGATTTTTTCCAGCTTGTCGATCCTCTCATTACGCCCCTCGTGATTGCGATCTCCATAGACGCTTTCCATTATTACGTAATAAGCACCCTCGATCGAATCGGTATCCCGAAGCAAAGGCGACGGCGAATTTCCCAAATCCCCCGTAAAGACGATTTTCTTTCCGTTGAGGTCAAACTGGAACATTGTTGAGCCGAGCACATGGCCTGCATCTTTGAGACTGACTTTATATCCAGCGATTTCCCGCTCTTCGTAATAGGGTATGGTCTGCCACCGCGAGAGCGCGGCTTGAATGTCGCCGGCAGTATAATAA
>DAIPMQ010000010.1:9431-15375 GCA_036768625.1 Parcubacteria group bacterium | reverse complement strand
CAACTATGCGGAATGCCGCCGTGAACTCTTGATCTGCATACTTTTTCCCGGAAAGCATTTCGAGCGTTTCGATAGTGCCTTTGAATATATCGATTTTAAATACATCGGAATTGTTGCCAGACACTGCGGTAATGCGTTCGAGGCCGCCGCCGAAATCTACATTGCGCTGCGGAAGCTTGCTGAATGTTCCGTCAGCCTCCTTCTTGTATTCCATGAACACCGAATTCCCTATTTCAAGGAAGCGTCCGCAATCGCAATTGGGGTGGCACTCTGCACCGAACTTCGTATCATGCTCTATTTCTTCAAAACAGTAAAAAACTTCGGAGTCCGGCCCTCCAGGCTCCCCTGCCGGCATTTTGTCAGGCGTTCCTGAACGGCTCCACCAATTTTTCTTCGAATCATAATAAAAAATGCGACCGCCCTGCATGCCGACAATCGAGCCATTCTCCTCGCTTCCAATCTCAACCTCCAGAGCATTAATTTCTTTTGACTTAAAAAGTTTTTTCCACATATCTGCGGCTTCAGTATCCTTTGGAATGCCATTTGCTTCATCGCCAATGAATGCTGTTACATAAAGCCTGTTCGGATCGATTCCAACCTCATCTGTGAGAAATTGAAAAAACCACAGCAATTGCTCTTCCTTGAAATATGAGCCGAGCGACCAATTGCCAAGCATTTCGAAAAATGTTGTATGGCGGTTATCTCCAACGTCTTCAATATCGCCTGAGCGAAAGGACTTCTGTGAATTGACGAGCTTCGTGCCTTGAGGATGCTTCTGCCCCAAGAGATACGGAATAAGCGGCTGCATGCCCGAACCGGTGAAGAGCGTTGTCGGATCATTTTCAGGAACCAAAGGCGCTGAGGGAATAATGGCATGGTCTTTGTTTTTGAAAAATTCCAAATATTTCGAGCGAATTTCAGCAGTAGTCATAGGTTTTAATTTAGCATATTAAAGAGCGATATTCGAGATATTTGATATAATTTAAAATTATTAGTATTTTCCATATGGAGGTCCACATGCACATACTAACGTTAAAGGTAGCAGAGAGTAGGCTTCTCTCAGAAGCTGGCATTCCAGGCGGAAGACGATTACTTGAAAATTGGATCGTTCGCTTCCATGACATTGAAGATCCGATGTTTTGCGTAAGTGCGCAAATTACCGCCTTCAAGATTAATCTTGAAATTGAAGAGAGGGTGATTTTTTATCTTTCACATACATTTCGCCTAAATCTAAAGAAAGGAGACTTTGATATATTCGGTATAGAAGGGTATTGGATAGCCTATTTCCCTGACAAGCATCCTAAATGGTACTTTTTGGGAACAGATGGGGCACACCGCGATCAGATGATACCTATCGAAGCTGAAATTCTCTAATATTTTGCGGACAGGGATTAATTCCCTGCCCGCTTTTTTTTATTTATTTTTTCCTGAAGTCAGCTTTTCCAACCTCTTAATATCCTCCTCAATTTGCTTCAAGCCTTCCTCGAAGAATTTCGGATCGCGCGTGTCGATGCCTATGGACTTGAATATATCGTCCGGACTCATCGAACCTCCTGCAGAAAGGAATTTCTTGATCTCACCCATGTAAGCCGGATCTGCTTTGTACTTCGCGTAAAGCGCTTTAGAAATAATGAGCCCATATGCATAGGTATAAGTGTAGAAGAACCCTCTAATATGGGTCCATACCGTGTAAATGTACCCGCTATCGATTGTAGCATTAACAGCGGGACCAAAATACGCACCGAGATGCTTTGCCATAAGCTTTGCTATTTCCTCGCTCGACATGCTGCCCTTCTCGCGTATCATGTTGTGCAGCTCAGTCTCAAAATTGAAGCAAGCGATCTGACGGAACACAGTTGCAATCTCATCGCCAATCTTGTCGTGCAAAGCGACAACTTTTTCCTTTTCAGATAATTTTTCAAATACTTCATCAAAGACCATTCCCTCAAAAAATGTTGAGGCAACTTCGGCTGCTGAGATGGTGTAATCCTCATAGAGTACTGGTTGGCCTTTCGAAAGTTCAGTATGGATCGAGTGCCCCATTTCATGCGCAAGGGTAAGAGTTGAATGAAAGTCCGGTAAGTGATTCAACAGCACGAAAGTCGGTTGATAGAGCGCAGGAGAACAGAATGCCCCTCCCCGCTTTCCTTTTTTCGGAAACACATCGATCTGACCATTCGCGGCAAACCTCACTAGAATGTCTTTGAATTGAGGATCGGCGCGATCAAACACTTCACTGACGATTGCAAACGCCTCATTAAATGAAATTTCTTTCTTTGTCACGCCAATATTTGCATATACATCTGCTACTTCAAGGCGGGGCAATTTCATCAACTTCGCTTTAAGCTTGAAAAATCGCTTGCTGATATCAAATCTGTTCGTCACAGTTTGGGCAAGGTTCAATATCGTCTGCTCATCATTCTCATAATGGAGAATAGTAGAGCTGTAGGGCGCTTCGAAACCCCGCAGCGAATCGTTAATTTTCTTGTCTGTCACGAGCGCATTCATTTCTGCTTCCGAAAAATCACTGAGCTTCTCTTTATAAGCATTTATAATCAGGTTGAAGAGCTCTCGCCTTTCCTTTAGTACAAGATTTTGTACCATTCCCCTCGCTTCCGAAAGCGGAATATCTTTCTTCTTCCATGATACAGTCTGCCTCTGCTGCAGCTTGCTCGAGGAATTCTCCCACATCATATGCGCAGGTTGGGATTTCAGATTAAGAATTTTTTCTTCTGCCTCAGTAAGCACATGCTTATTATTCTCAAATATTTTTTTGAGAAAATAGCAATATTTTTCAAGTTTTGAACTTGCAAGAAACTGCTTCTGGGCCTTTTCTGGGACATTTTTGAAAGCAACCTCGAAGAATACAAGCTTATTGCCATACTCGATGAGCTCGGCCATTATCTTATTCAATTTCGATTCGGCTAGCATATTGTCGCCATTAAGATGGCGAAGATATTCGAGGTAGAAATATGGCTTCGGATTGGCAGTCTTCTTGACCAGCACTTCGTAATCCTCCAATGCTTTCGCAAGCGCGGCATCTGTTTTAAGATATGATAAATTGCTCCGATACTTCTTCTCGAAAGAGAGGCTTGCATCTCTGACTGCCTTCATATCCCTTTCAATCTGAGGATCATTGATGGATTTATACAAAAGCGTGAGGTCCCACTCTGTTTTTATCTTTGGTTTCTTTGATGCAGTTTTTTTGGATTGCGGCATGTTATTTTGTTATTTCTTTCAATATTTTAAAATCTTCCTTCAAGGTATCAAGCGAGGCCGAATTGTATATTGCGACGGCGGGATGGTAGAGCGGTACGATTGTAACCGTACCGTATGAAGATTTGGCTTCAAAGGTCTTGCCGTGCAGTATGCTTATAGGCTTCACATCCGCTTCCAAGCCGAACTTTTTCATAATGTAGGCCATCGAGAAGCGGCCGAGGGTCGCGAGAACTCTCGGCTTAATAATATCGATCTGCCTGTCGAGAAAGGGCCCGTAGCTTGCGATTTCCTCAGGCGATGGGTCGCGATTCTGCGACGGCCTGTCCTTTACGATATTGGTAATGTACACTTCGTCGCGCGCGATACCAACTTCCTCCAAAAGCTTATTGAGAATTTTCCCCGCAGCGCCTACAAAAGGCCTGCCCGTTTCCGCCTCGTTCTTTCCGGGCGCTTCGCCGATGAATACAATATTTGCAAAATGGCTTCCTTCGCCTATAACAGGGAAAGCTTTGTTCGTAATGCGCTCTTTGTATAATGGTGAAGAGTGAAGCGCAAGCACCTCATCACGTATTTTCTTAAGTGATTCTTTCCGCTCATCGATTTCTTTTTCGGCCGGTTTGCTATTCATGAGGAGCTTCAAGCCTTTTAAAATAGAGCGCCATGCCGAGAATAGTCCAGGAGCCGATAACGCCGAGAATGAATCCTGAGATAATTGTAATGTCCCTCATATAAACTCCATACACAAACCATGTGAATGTACCAACGCTGAATATAATAAATGATGGGATTGAAATGTCACTTGCAGATTTATTTTTCCAGATCTTATATGCTTGAGGGTAGTATCCGAGCGACATGACTATTCCCATCACCGTAGCAAAGAAATGAATGAAATAAATCATTTTATAGCTTTTTATTATTAAACAAAGCACCCTCTGCTTTAAGCTTCCGGAGCTTTTCTGCGCTTCCTCCCCTATTATAATTGCCGATTTTACCATCCGATCGAATGACGCGATGGCAGGGCACTTTGGAATCGTAATTTGCTTTCATGAAATTTCCCACGGCGCGGGCTGCACCCGGACTTCCTGCTTTGCGGGCAACCTCAGAATAGGTCATGATTTTGCCTTTGGGAATTGCCCGAACGATTTCCAGAACTTTTTCTTTGAAAGTTTTCTGCATGAAAACATATTACTCTCTTAAAAAGCAATTTCAAGAGAATGAGCGTTTCGTTCTGATTTATTTATTTTTACTTTCCGGCTTTACAAGCTTATGCTCGATATTCCAAAGCACCAAAAAGCAAAATAGCGTAAGAAATGTCGCGGAAATTGCGAGAGAATAGAGTCCGAAGCCGACCGCCATACCAATGCCTGAGGATACCCAAAGCCCTGCTGCGGTGGTAAGGCCCGAAAGCTTCTTTTCGCGGAATATTATAAGCCCCCCTCCAAGAAAGCCGATGCCCGTCACAACTCCAGCTGCAAGCCTCAGCGGATCAAAAACCGTGGTGACATTGAGATTATGTATTACCAGCTGGGACATGACGATAAAAAGGCAGGAGCCCATAGAAACAAGGCTAAAGGTTCGCATGCCTGCAGTTTTGCGCGCAAACGTGCGCTCAATGCCCATAAGCGAGCCGAGAAGAAGCGCCAAAAAAAGCTGCGTGAACGGCACGAGCGCATTAGTTACAAAATCATTGAAGTCTATATACATTTTAGAAAATTAAGCTAACAAAATTTTAATTTCATTCAAAACATTCTGCATTCGTCCTGTGGATAAGCCGATCGCTTCCAGGTAAGAAGTGTCCGCAATGAGGGTCTTTGCAAGCACTATACCCTGCCTTAAGAGTGCTGCTTTGTCGGTAATACTAAGCGTAGTAAGGGAGGTTAATGGATGAAGTCCGGCATCTTCTATAAGATCTTGCAGATTGTCAACGCTTGGATAATTCCATCCGATCATTCGAAGCCCGGCACATGTGCCATATTCGATCGCCGTCTTCGAAAATTTCGTATTTGTCACGAGCCATCCTTCTGAAAGCTCGCGTTCGCCGCCAAAATTATATTTTTTGCCGTACAAGTCATCGAAACGAGCTTTGACGTAGAGAGCTATTTTTACATCCGACTTAAGGCCGAGGCCGTTATGAAATTTCGCTTCTACAAAAATAAGCTTATTCTCATTATAAGCCACAACGTCGATTTCATGCTCAACGCATGTCCCTTTCACAAGTTGACCGGTCATTACTTCAAATCCCTTTTCCCGAAATATTTCAGCAATAAATTTTTCAAATGGAAAGCCAGACGGCCCAAGATCCATCACAGCGCGCCGCAATGAGTAGCGCACAGCAGCATGACTTTCGGTCTTGGAGAGGAGAAAAAACGCGTGCTTGTAAATCTGCGATGTCGACATGCCTTCCTTCAGTTCCTTCATCACATGGCCGATGATCTCGCTTCGCGCTGCTTCTGAAGCTTTGGCGCGAATGAGCGAAGCTTCAAGCTTCGTGGGATCAAATGCTTCCCGCTCGCCTGTAGACTTTATGATAGTAACGGGCTCCATACGTTGTGATATTATCGCACGATACTCTCCCGTTTGAAATCAACATAATTGTTTTCCTTCAATCTTCCCTGTGAGTATTTGTTATATGATAATTCCTCCCCCCAAGCATTCCTCTCCCCGATAGAGCACAAGCGACTGCCCAGGCGATACGGCTGTCTGCGATTCTTTAAAAATGACGTAG
>DAIPMQ010000010.1:0-9421 GCA_036768625.1 Parcubacteria group bacterium | reverse complement strand
GCGAAAACGCGCAAGTAGCTCGCTCTCTTCCTGAGGCATTTCAGAAATCCAATTTACATTTTCAAGGACTGCTTCTTTCACCCTAAAACCGCCCGCTATTCCCCCTGGTTCTGGAGAGACGGTAAGCGTATTCCTTTTAATATCTTTTGCAATAATATAAAGCGGCGGGTCGTTCGGCGATGTATGCATGATTGTAAAGCCTTTGCGTTCACCGAGAGTGAAGAATGCTGCTCCGTCATGCCATCCTATTGCCTCATTCTTTTCATTAAGCACTTCTCCCCGTTTCGATTCGATATAATGCCCCAGAAATTCGCGCATATCGAGAGGCCCTAAAAAACACACGCCTTGGCTGTCTTTTTTTTGTGCTGTTGGAAGTCTGAATTTTTCGGCACATTTGCGCACTTCCAACTTTTCCAAATGTCCAACTGGAAAAAGAATATGCTTAAGCTGTTCCTGTCCCAGCGTCCAGAGAAAATAACTCTGATCTTTATTTTTGTCCGCACCTTCAAGCATCTGATATGCGTCCCCTTCCTTGCGGACCTGCGCATAGTGCCCAGTTGCAATAAAATCCGCGCCTTGCTCAAGGGCATAAGTAAGGAATGATCCGAACTTCACCTCCTTGTTGCACATGACATCAGGATTTGGCGTTCGTCCTCTGCGATATTCTTCGATCATGTAATCCGCCACTCCCTGCTTGTATTCCTTTTCAAGATCGAGAGTTATAAATGGGATTCCTAAATGCGCGGCGACTCTCATAGCATCGCGCCTTTCTGCCTTCCAATCACATGGAAGCCATTCGGGACTCCAAACCTTGATGAATATCCCGGTCACATCAAAACCCCGCTCCTTAAGAAGAGCGGCTGAAACGGACGAGTCGACTCCGCCGGACATACCGACGAAAACTTTCTTTTTTTCAGCTAATTGACTCATCAAGTGTAAAATGATATTAATTTAATCAGAATTTGGCAATAAGGAGAAAAATGACAGCCACGCAACCGAAGAATTACAGACTCATTTGTAATCTTAACCTCCCTGACATAGAGAAGAACTCCGTTTTGATCCTAAAAGTGATGAAGCATTTCCAAACCTGGACAGTCCAAACCAAACAAGGAAAAGTGATCCAAAGTAAATTTGCCTCTGTGATTCAGTCGGACATCAGTTTAGGAATTTCACTTTCTTTTAATGACTTTGAGGATCCTTCAAAAGTTTATGCTGAAAAGAATATTGGTTTGGGCAGCTATCTCAGTGCTCATAAATTTATGCCTATTTTCGATAATCTTTTTTTCTATGCTGAACAGAATTTCGAAAATGCAAAAAAGACTCCCTATTTGGGAGTCTTTGCTTTCGTATTATCTTGTAAGTTAGACTATTTCCCCAGATATTTTTGCCTGTTTACCTGATGTTCTGCAAAATTTTTTGCGTAGTAAACTTTGCCGCTTTTATCCGAAAGATAATATAAATATTTTGTAGTCGCGGGATGAAGCGTGGCATCTATCGAATCGAGGCCAGGATTGCCGATCGGAGCCGGAGGCAAGCCTCTGTACACATATGTATTGTAGGGGCTATCCAATTTAAGATCATTCGAAGTGAGTTGAAAGGTGCCTTTATCAAGCACATAACCAAGAGTCGCATCGACCTGGAGCGGCATTCCGAGCTTAAGGCGCTGCCAAATGATGCCTGAGATTACCTGTCGATCCGTCGAGCTTGCCGCCTCTTTTTCTACGATCGATGCGACACTTATAATATCGGAAAGAGAATGAGTCGAGGATGCGATCTCGATTGCATACGGCTTTATCTTTGCGTTGAAATTATCACTAAGCGTCTGCGTAATATCGCTTGCTGTCACGCTCGGCATGAAAAAATACGTATCAGGAAATAGATAGCCTTCCTTTGATTTAGCAAGGGCGATGAAATCTACAGCACTGAATTTATAGAAACGCCCGCTTTGAAATAGACTGCCTATGTCGCTGACCGTATAGCCTTCTGGAATAGTGATTTTTGCCGGCTGCATGCCGAACGTGCCATGTGTTATGCGCATTACTACTTCAAAAAGCGATAATTTTGAAGGAAAATAATAATCGCCGGCTATGATTCCCTTTTTCCCAACAAGCGGAACGAGCCTGGTAAAAAGAAAAGACGATGAAATGAAGCTTTGCACTTTCAATTTTTCCGCCTGGCTCGACACGCTGCTTCCCGCAGAAACAGTGACTACTGTGCCTGCGGGAAATTTTTGCGGCGGAGCATTGAAAAATAATCCAACCGCCATTAGGAGTAAAACGACAAGGCCAGCAGCAGAGTACCTTCGCGAGCGCGGTCCGAGCCAGCCAAAACGTCGTATGCGCGCAAAAAATTGATTCGAGATATCCATAATGATTACATCGGCAAATTTGCAGGAGGCTCGCCCTTTTTTGAAGGCACTCGCGCGAGGCCCGGGGTTGTCACTGTCGCGCTGGGGAAGTGATAAATTGTTGCAAGCTCTTCGGTATTGAGTATGAAATGCTGGCGCTTATGAGGCGGCAGAAAATACGAACGGCGCTTATACGCATCGAGCAAGGTTCGTTTCTTCCCGTCCAGGCGATAATTCTTATAATCCTGCCATGGATAATTGAAGCCTGTGGTGCGCACCGGCTTGAATCCGTTCATATTGTTTGAATTGTACTGGCGGAAACTGCCGATAAGCCCTGAAATGGTTATCGGATTAAAGTGCTCTTTTTCTGCCACATACATTGCGCGAATGCCGGTTTCGAACGGAAATTTGCCGGCGCTTCGGTCAAGAGCTTTGATTGTATCGTCATCGGTAGCCAGTTTCTTCCCCTCTTTTTCCCGTGCTTTAATCGAATCAATTTCGCGCTTCAAATCCTGCTTCCAGTCAGCTTTTGCAAACCAGGAAAAAGGATTGTACCAGACGCGCGCCGAGGAAGGCCTGTCATTTTTGTGCGCCCGAATCATTATTTGAATCCATACCTGCTCGCCCGGGCCGACGGAGCCGAGGAATTCTATGACTGCGCTTATAGGGTCAACCTGGAATTTTGTTTCGGTGCCGGGAAATACAACAAGTAAATAATCGTCTTTATTCTGATATGTCTTGATCGGATACGGATCTGCTTTGGTAAGCGCGAATTCGCATCCCCACATAATAAGCTTCTCCGGATCAAACTTTACAGGAAGCGTATAATCCGGAACTTCGTATACTTCAACGCCCGGAAATTGAGCGTAAATCTGGGATTCAATATGGTTCTTCCATGCTGGGCGCGCCCACATGAAAAATTTCACCTTGCCCTCAAGGGAAACCAGCTCGAGCGAAAACCAGGGCCGCGACTTGCCTCTTATTATTCGATCAATCCAAGTAGCATCACCTCCCGTTTGAAAAAGCGAGATGATGATAAGCTCCATCGACATCGGAGGCTTCAATATATCGAGCGGCAAGCGAATCTCCAGAAGGATCGATTTCTGCTGGAAAATAAAGATCGACTGCTTCCAGGTAATCCAAAGCTTCCATGCCCCTGTCATAAGAACAACAGGCAGCCATATGAAGGAAGTTGTATAAAAAATTTTAATGCCAAGCCACAAGTCAGCCCAGAGGACAGAGGACTGACCTGCGAAAGCATCAGAAAAAATAGTTGCAAAGTTCATAGCTCAACATTCCGCTTACATTCCATAGCTTAATAATACCGCACAGATTGAGTAGTGAAAAGCGTAATTGTTGAAAAATATAATAAAAACAAAGGCCCTGACGCAGTGCGTCAGGGCCACACATCAAAGTTAATGTTATGAGTTACGCTCTTCAGCTTTCGTAACTTCGAAAACTAACCCGGTTAACAAATCTATCTCCGAACTATATTGCCGAGGATCTGCATGCGCAGAAGTAAATCCCTTTTCTATTCTTGTCAGGAAATCCAGCTGACCATATTTGCCAATTGCTTTCTTTAATTTCATTCGAAAATCCAACTTATAAAGTACTCCATTTAGGAGTTTGATGAACGTTGCGATATTGTCAAGACCCTGCACTCGCTCTTCTCCCATTCGAAGAAAGTAGACTCTAAAATTCTCGCAATTTTTTGACCGGTAAAAAATAGGTATTCCCCCTGTATTCAGTTCTACAAGGTGAAATGTTTCCCCGAGCTCGAGATTTGAAAAAAAACTGCTTTCTGTATCCATACGTGCCTCCATTTCGTATAATACTCATTATTTCGCGTATGTCAAAAATGAGAATTGTATTCCGAAACTTTTTAATATTCCCAAAAAAGCAGCTCTTAGGTCCATCGGTTTATTCCTTTAGAAGGTTAAAGCGAGCAAATCTAATTTTAAAATATTGCGCAGGTTAATTTCTAGCAGGAAATTGACCGAGCATAGCAAAAGTCGCCCGGCTGGGGCGACTTTATGCATGTTTTAAAATTAGATTTGCAAACGGTTTTTATTTTTCGGAAATATGGTATTTACCTTCCTTATCCTTCTTGAAGAATTTCGGATTCTGGAGATTGACAACGATCGTATTCTCCTTGACATAGCGCTCCTTCAAAACCTTCTCGATGATCTCGTCTTTCGTAAGAGGGCCGTTCTTCTCGAGAACCTTCTTAATGACGTCCTTAACAACGCCGGATATGTAGCCCCATTCGGCAAGCGCATAAAGTCCGCGGCCGACGAGAACAAAGCGAGGATCCTTAATAAGCTCATTGTGCGTAGTCGCAACATGGGCCTTCTTGTCAAAATATTGCTCGATCGCCTTTGCAACTTCTTTGAAGTGGATAGGGCTACCGTGCTTGCGGATCACCAAGAATGCATAGTCGCGCATTCCCTTTGCATGGATGTTTGGAGAATCGCTCTTGCCCCATTCGCCCAGAGGATTCTTGTCGATGCGCTTTGAAATGCCGAGCCATCGCTTGATGACTTCCTCATTCTTATATTCCTCAGAAACGTCTTTGATCTGATTTAAAAATCTATCTACAATTTCCGATTCAGGAATAATGTCGTCGTCAGAAAGGCTTGCATACATCTTCTTGAGGCTTTCCTCAATTTTGGTAGCTGTTTCGCTATCTACATGCCAGCGATGCTTGAAATGCTCGTCCTCTTTGGATTTTGTAAATTGATCCCCGATCACAAGGAGAAAATATATATGATTCTGGGTGCTCTTTTCTTTTGAAAGATTATTGAGAAGCTCTTCCTCGGAAACAATCACTCCGAGAGAGTCGATGATGGCCTTAAGTTCGTCAAAAACTTCCTGCTCCTTCTCATATTCCTTGGACTTGCGAATATTGGTCAGAGAATAATTCTCGATCTGACGCACGCGCTCGCGCGTGATGTCATATTTCTTGCCAATTGCCTCCAGAGTCTGGCGCTCCGTGTTTTCACCGAGGCCATAGCGGCTGACTATCACGTCCTTGGCACGATCCGGCAATACTGAAAGAAGCCTCTTTGTGACCTGTTTTGGCTTGAACGAAATTGTAGCCTTGGTTTTCATATATAGATGAGAATTATAAGCTTTACTTGTATTATTTTTATCATTTTACCAACTGATAGTCAATTAAACCCTTGCCGTGCGGTTAAAAGTTTGTCATTCGAATCGGCCCAAACTAACACACATACAATTTAGTGTCAAATAATTACCTTCATGAACAGCCTTCTTTTATTCCAAAATAAAATTTATAAGCCTGTCTTTTACAAATACAATTCTCTTAATTTTGGCCTCATTAAGCCATTTTTTGATTCCCTCGCGCTCGAGCGCAGCTTCTTTCACGCCCTGCTCGTCAGTATCCTGCGTCATTTTGAAATTACCGCGGACCTTCCCATTCACTTGCACAACAATCGTGACGTCGCCAGCAAACAAAAGCGCATGATCGAACTGCGGCCACTTCTCCACGTGGATCGATTTGCCATGCCCTAAACCCTCCCAAAGCTCTTCAGTGATGTGGGGAGCAAAGGGAGAGAGAAGGCGAAGAAGCATTTCATAATGCCGAACGGGAATCCTGTCGCGTTTCTCGAAGTTATTCGCTAAAATCATCATTGCTGATACAGCCGTATTGAAGCTCATCGATTCGATATCTTCGGAGACCTTTTTTATCGTTCTATGCACTGCGGACTCCGCTTCATTCCCCGGCTCGAACTTCTTGTCGCGCGAAACTTTTTCTTTCAAGCGCCATACCTTCTCAAGAAATCTCCTGCAGCCCACCATGTTGTCAGTCGACCATTTGATTGCTTGGTCGAATGGGCCCATGAACATTTCATAGGTTCGTAATGTATCAGCGCCCATGGCACCCACGATCTCGTCCGGATTCACCACATTGCCTCGAGACTTGGACATCTTCTCTCCGTCTTCTGCGAGTATCAAGCCATGTGAGGTGCGCTTCTTGAACGGTTCCGGTTCAAATACAAGTCCCTGATCGAAGAGGAATTTATGCCAAAAACGAGCATAGAGCAAATGCAATGTCGTATGCTCCATGCCTCCGTTGTACCAGTCGACAGGCATCCAATCCTTGAGCTTGCGCTTATCTGCAAAAGCCCGGCTATTCTTGGGATCTGCATAGCGAAGAAAATACCATGAAGAACCGGCCCAGTTGGGCATAGTATCGGTTTCGCGCTCCCCTTTCCCCTTGCATTTGGGGCAAGTCGTGCGCACCCAGTGCTTCATTGACGCCAGAGGAGACTGCCCCGTTTCTGTGGGATGATAATTTTTAACTTGCGGAAGCTTCACTGGCAGATCTTTGTCCGGCACGGGAACCCATCCGCATTCATTGCAGTGGATCATAGGGATGGGTTCGCCCCAATACCGCTGACGCGAGAACACCCAATCGCGAAGCTTATATTTGACTGTAGCCTGGGCAAATCCGAAATCGGCAAGCCACTCTGTGATCTTGGTGCGAGCTTCTGCTGATGCAAGGCCTGTAAATTCTTTCGAGTTTTCTAAAATGCCGTCTTCAGCAAAGCACTCTTCAAGATTTTTAATCCGCTCCCAACGTTCGCCTTTCGGATCATCGCGCTCGAAAGGCCGGATAGAAACTTTGAGAGGAATATTATGCAATTTGGCCATGTCAAAATCACGCTTGTCGTGAGCATCGGCAAAAACAGCTCCAGTCCCATATTGCCCTAATACAAAATTCGCCGTCCATACTGGCATTTTCTCTCCAGTCGCTGGATTCTTAACAAAAACCCCTTTGAGCTCGATGGCGCTTTTATTTTGCTCTGCGCTCCGGAGAGCCTCAGGCATGAGCTTGGCTTTTGCTATGTGCTTTTCAACCGTTTTCCAATTCGTGATCTTATTTTTAAGCTCTTCAATGATGGGATGCTCGGGTGCGAGCACGATGAATGTGCCTGAAAATATCGTATCGATCCGCGTAGTGAATACATCCACAAATTTCTCCGAGTCCGAAACTGAAAACCTTACAATGGCTCCGATGCTCCGGCCTATCCAATTGCGCTGCTGGATCTTGATATCCTCCCGGTAGTCGACCGTATCGAGGTCATGGTCGAGCCTATCTGCATATTGCGTGATTGCAAGCATCCATTGTTCCTTCTCGCGCTTCTCGACAGAAGTGCCACAGCGTTCGCACTTCCCGTCTATCACCTCCTCATTCGCAAGGCCGATTTTGTCCTTAGGGCACCAATTGATTGTCATCTTCGCTTTATATGCGAGGTTTTTTTTATAGAATTGCAAAAAAATCCATTGTGTCCATTTATAATATTTTGGATCGGTCGTATCGATCTCTCGAGACCAGTCGAACGACACCCCAAGCGCTTGGATCTGCCTCCGAAACGTGTCGCTGTTCTGCTTCGTGATGATTGCAGGCTGGATGCCCGTCTTAATTGCGTAATTTTCTGTAGGCAGGCCAAAAGCATCCCATCCCATAGGATAGAGAACATTGTAGCCTTCCATCCTGCGCTTGCGGGCAATAAGATCCATTCCTATATATGGACGAGGATGCCCGACATGGAGTCCTGCTCCGGAAGGATAGGGAAATTCTACAAGCGCGTAATATTTTGGCTTGCGCGAACCGTCTTTTGCGGCATAAAGCTTTTCCTTTTCCCATTTTTTCTGCCATTTCTTCTCGATTTTCGCAGGCTCGTAGCCTATGAGTATATCGATGGCTTGTTTGGATGTGGGGCTTTTTTTTGAGGCTGCTTTATTGCTTTCGCGCATGGGTTAAAAAGTATCCGTTCAAAGAATTGCACGGTTTTTAATCTTCGAATTAACTATGGGACAAATGGTACAGAATAAATCGGACTTTGCCAAATGCCTCCGTAGTATTGCAAAATCGAATGTTTAATTAATTAAGAATGGAATTCGAGCATACGACATACTGAAACGAAAATTTTTATTGCATTCGGGAGCGGCGGAAAAAAGTCAAAAAACTTTTATTGCTGCTGCGGAATCACCTTCGTGCTGCTGCCAATCCGATTTGGAGAATAGTCCGGACTATTGGGATTTTGATTTGTTGTGGTTTGGCCTTTTGGAATAACGATTGTTCCCTGTGGATTGAGCGCCGGATAAAATTGCGGATCTATAGTATGAGCGAAGCAGTGGTGCCCTGCTTGATGCGACCAGTCGATATTTGCTCCTCCGGGTATTGCAGGATAAGGCATATTTCCGTTTCCGCTATTTTCCTGGCTCGGCAAGTCGAAATTTGCGCACACTTCAAAAGAAAGCGGGCCAGTCATCATATATTCATACGGCTGCTTAGTCTCAGGATCTGAAAAAACAATATTGCCGTATATATTTTGATTTTTGAGATCCGAGAGCTGCATAGGAAGCATTTGCTTTGCCTGCCAATAGCTCGTTACCTGCTGCTCGATATTCTGAATATCGCTTACGCGCTGCGAATCAAACTGCAGCTTTCTTTGCTGTCCTGGCAAGCCCATTATTGCAAAGCCGCTTATTATAGAAACGCAAATAAGAATTGCGGCAACCATAAGAAAGCGGGCGGCCATTTTAGTCGGGCCGGTGGGATATTTACGAAGATCATATAGGTAATAGCCGAATACGAGTCCGGCGACGACAAGGACGCTTAAGACTTTAAGAATGAACCGGGCACTTATCTCGCCACCGAGAAACGTATTTACGAGCACCACGAGGTCGACCATCATCGAGAGGCCGGCAACAAAAAGCGTAAGATAGACAAGCCATTTGCGGATGCCGACGGTCTTTTTCAGCGGATTTGCGGTATAATCGTGGTTGAGAATCCACGAAATGAGCCAGAAGAGCGGAAAGGTGATCATGAGCATCGCTATCGCCAATCGCACCGCACCGGAATACGGATCGTAATAGCCGACAAAGTGGGAATTGGCGAGAGCATCAGGAAAACTATAATTAATGATCTCGAACAAAAGCGAAAGAAGGCTTCCAACACTTAAATACAAAGTGACTATGAGTCCCAAATGCAGGAAGAAATCCCGCGGGGACGAATGAGCTTTGGCTGGTGTAGGCATATAC
>DAIPMQ010000009.1:14258-15745 GCA_036768625.1 Parcubacteria group bacterium | reverse complement strand
CCATATATGATACTCCTTTGCCTGGAATGGTGTGAGCGATGATGACCGTTGGCTTCTCGTACGTCGCTTTTGCTTGCTCGACTGCATTTACGATCTCATTAAAATTATGTCCGTCAATTTCTAGCACATTCCAGTTCCATGCGCGCCAACGTGCCGAGAGAGAATCCAAAGGCATGATATCTTCGGTAAAACCATCAATCTGAATGTTGTTGCGATCGACGATTGCTATGAGATTGCGAAGCTTTTCCTTGCCGGCAAACATTGCCGCTTCCCAACTCTGGCCTTCGTTAAGTTCGCCATCGCTCATCATGCAGTATACGAATTGGTCGGAGTCGTTGCCCTTATCCATTCTAAGCGCAAGCGCCATGCCTGCGGCCTGCGAGAGGCCGGAGCCAAGCGGCCCAGAACTTGTTTCGAGCATCGGAAGCCATTCGCGGTGAGGATGGCCCTGGAGGCGCGAGCCGAACTTGCGCAAGGTCTTCAATTCTTCTACAGGGAAATAGCCGGCATGAGCCATTGTCGAGTATAGAACAGGACAGATATGGCCGTTTGAAAGCACAAGCCTATCGCGCTCTTCCCAGCTTGGATTTGCAGGGTCATGATTGAGGATCTCGAAATAAAGCGCTGTAAATATATCCGCCATGCCTAAAGGTCCCGCGCTATGTCCGGAACCAGCGGAAACCAACATCTCAATAATCGAGGTGCGGATCTCGTTTGCTTTAATCTTAAGAAACTTTATTTTTTCGTCTGTGAGCATAACTATTAGTAAGTGAATTTGAAGGTGCTCAGTATTTGTTCAGCGAAGTTCTTTGAAGAAGCAAGAACATAGTACTGTAATCCTCGATAAAATACCCTATATGTTGCTGGCCAACTTGCATATGCGCCCGCATCACCATAACTTTGTGAACCTAAATAGTCCCATGTGATCTCGTTAATTACTTTTTTACTTTCAGCTGGAACGTCACATAGGTCTATATAGCAATATGAGACACCATTATATTTATTTGTATTCACATTTAATGTGATCGAATTACTTTTATTGTTTGAAACAAGCTGTAAATTAAAATCAACATCATTACTATATTCGTTTGTGTATGGGAATACATTCATTTGATCAGGGTACCGGATCTCAAAATTAGCTTGGTCATTTTTGTATGTTTTCCAATCTGATGTCGTATTTGCAGCAGAAGTTACGTGCGCTGATTCAGGGCTTGTTGCGGTCGCAACAGAAGTCGCCAGTTTAGATTCCGAAAGTACTTGTTGATTAGCCGGAGCATTATTCGCTAAAACAGAAACATTCTGATGTAAAAAAGCAACTTTGATCGAAAGTCCTAATAAAGCAACTAAGACTGCTCCGCAGAGTATCGCAACAATTTTGTGAGATTTACTCATAAAGAGTATTTTTATAAATTCTTAAAGAAATCGATCGCGCTTTCAACGTCTGTAGAGTCAAAGATCGCCGAGCCGGAGACGAGCCTTGTCGCACC
>DAIPMQ010000009.1:12902-14248 GCA_036768625.1 Parcubacteria group bacterium | reverse complement strand
AAGTTCGGGGGCTGTCTCTTCATTAACTCCGATATCAATTCCAATTATACTCTGAGGATACTTTTTTCGGAATATTGATATTTTTTCCAACATACTTTTGTCGAGCTCGACCCCATGATAGCCGATCTTGTCATTGCCCATGAACTGCACGAAATCTATTTTATCCATCCATTCATCAAGCATTTCGTTCGGCGTGGAAGGATTGAGTGCAAGGCCTACTTTAATATCAAAATATCTTGCCTTTTCTATTGCTTCGGACAATCTATCCGTGCTTTCTATATGAAAGATCGCCGTACTGATTCCGATCCGCACAAAATCGTCAATTTTCTTTTCAGGTTCGCGGACCATCATATCGATCTCGTAGCTCATCTGCTCCCATTCGGGCAAGCCGTTCTCTTCCTTGAGAAGCGCATCGAAATCTGCATCCGGAGTGCGGATATAAGGCCATGTCGGAGCAGGCGCGAACTTCCCGTCGGCAATGTCTATCTGCACGCACGTGACAAGGCCTGTCACTCGTGCGACGCCGTCTTCGATATCTCCCAGACTCTCGGGTATGATTGCAGGTATTACTTCGATCATAATTATTGTGTTATTTCCTCGATTTTTCGGAGCCTTCGGACATGCCGTTCATCTCCTGAAAAGGGCGTAGTGAGCCAGAGCCGCACAGCCTCCTTGGCTTCGTCATCGTTTAAAAATCGGGCGCCAAGAGAAAGTATATTCGCATCGTTATGTAGCCTTGAGATCTCGATCTCATGCGGCACTTCGCGTCCGTCTTTGGGCTCATATTGGCCGTTGAATACGACCGCGCGAACACCATGAAAGCGGTTTGCTGCAATCGCTTCGCCTTGCCCGGAGCCGCCGATGATAATGCCTTTCGCCTCCTCAGGGCTATCTGACACCAATCTCGCAACAGGAATTACAAAATCAGGATAGTCATCCTCGGGATCAGCTTCGAAATCGCCGAGGTCTTGTATTTCATATCCAAGATCGCTGGCAAATGGCATAAGTGTCTGCTTCAATTGGAATCCGGCATGATCTGAGCCAAAATATATTTTCATTGCTTAAAAAGATTAATCGTTTTCTGAATTTCTCCCAAAACTCCGCCGAGCAATTCGTACTTCTCTGCTTCTTCCGCATTAACCCATGCAAAATCCGTAAATCCTCCAACTTCAGGTACAACATCGCCTGAAATATATTTCGCTGCAAATTTCAAGAGTACGACAGGAATACCGTCGGGACGGATAAAACCGACTGTGTTGATATATTTTAGTTCAGTATCAATCTCGATTCCTGCTTCTTCCTTCGCTTCGCGCTCAACTCAATGCCAATTTCAATGCCCAGAACGG
>DAIPMQ010000009.1:10270-12892 GCA_036768625.1 Parcubacteria group bacterium | reverse complement strand
GTTGAAGATCTTGTAGTGTAGCGTCCATTTCTGCTATATCTTCAAAATCATACACATCGCCCCCGTTAATGCGCGTTTGCTTTCCGATCTCCATATCGCTCCATTCCAATTTGCCGCCAATGACGCCGTATTTCCCGGGATGGACTTTCTCGCGCGGATCACGCTTCAAAATGAGGCAGCGGGCATCGCTTTCGCGATATACAACTACATTCGCAACGAAATAGAAAAGCTTGTCGGACTTCGCAGTATCAAGGCTGATTTTTGATGCTGACGCCATATTATTTTTTGATATGGCTTCCCGTCTGAATTGCGTGCTCCACAAGCGAATGAGTATACCCCATTTCGTTATCATACCAGCTCATAACCTTCACGAGATTTCCGCCGATAACGCGGGTAAGGCCGAGATCGGCTATCGCTGCATATGAACTTCCCACAATATCCGACGAGACTAGCTGCTCGTCCGTCACAGTAAACGTCTTAGCCCATCGGGGGTCCTGCGCAGCCTTGCGCAGAATATCATTTACTTCCTCTGCAGTTGTATCCCGCTTCGCAATGAATGTCACATCCGCAATCGAGCCTGCGATAACCGGCACACGAAGTGAAATGCCGTCAAAAAGGCCAGTGAGATTCTTCACCACCTTTGTCACGGCAATTGCAGCGCCTGTCGATGTGGGGACGATATTATGCGCGGCTGCGCGGCCTTCTTTGAAATCTTTCTTTGCAGGACTGTCAACGATCGATTGCGATGCGGTATACGCATGGGTTGTCGAAAGCACAGCTTTTTCAATGCCGATCGCTTCATGGAGAATCTGAATGAGCGGGCTTGCGGCGTTCGTCGTGCACGACGCATTAGAGCTTACTTCGCATACAGAAAGATCTCCCTCATTGAGGCCCATAAGGATAGTTCCCTCCGTCGCATCCTTCGGATCGTCCTTAGCTGGAGCGGAAATGACGACGCGCTTCGCTCCCGCTTGGATATGCGCACGCGCACCGGCAAAACTTGTAAAAAAGCCGGTCGATTCGATAACCACATCTATATTGAGATCTTTCCAGGGAAGATTTGCGGGATCCTTCTCGCTCACAAAGAGCACTTCCTTGCCGTCTATTGAAAAAGCTTTATTGTCTTCCCGAACCTTCACGTCAAATTTGCTCTTTCCATATGCGCTGTCGTATTTCAAAAGATAGGCGATGTTCTTGATATCGCCCAGATCGTTCATTGCCACAACTTCAATCTCCTCACGCTCGCGCGCGATCTTGTAAAAAGCCCTGCCGATGCGTCCCGCCCCGTTTATTGCAATTCGAATTTTATTCATTTGTTTCCAGTAATTGTAAATAATTTTATAACCTACATTGTTGGCGCACTGCTTCGCTGCTTTTCCTCGCGCGCTCGTCACCATATAACATACAGCTCGCCGCTCTTGAGGTTTGCCTCGAATTGCATCAATCATGCATGTTCTATTCTTTTGCAATAATTATATCAAACAAAATCGTCCCGCGGGAATTCAATTCCCTCGGGGCGAAACTACATTATATGCTTTGGAAGATTTTCTGGCTTTGAAATATCTAATTCAGCCATTCCGAACTGCTTTCCGCATGAAGTATTTGGGCAGTAAATTATTGCTGTCATGGCAAAACGATTATCATCGAGCTTCCAGCCATATGTATCTCCCGTCCAGCCGACATTTTCAGCCGTAAGCGCGGTGCCGCATTTCTTGCATTTCTTTCCCTCAACAAGGGCAGACGCCTCTTTTATAGTCATGATCACTTCTCCGAAAGAAATTTACGCTTAATATTCAGATGAGTCAAAATTGATTTCTTCATAAAACTAGAGCAAAACTTCTATTTTTAAAAAATTCTGAAGCAAAATTTTCACCGGAAAATGCGGTATTTATTCCCCCAGCGCTGGTGGCGCAGATGGCGCTTCAGGCTTTTTTGGTGCTGTATGAGCTCTTCCGTCTACTTCATAGCTTGTATTCTGAGCTTCAAAGAAATTCACAAGTTCGAAGACGTCGGTTGCAGTACTCATCCACTTCGCCGGATTGGTCACATTGTAATGCTTTGGGAGTCCGAGTTCCTCCAGTCGCCTGTCTGCGACATATTGTACATATTGATTCACATAATCAGCATTGAGTCCCAAGATGCCGTTCGGAAAGAGATCTTTGTTGTACTTAACTTCGAGGTCAACACCCTCAATGATAATGTCGCGAATCTCGTTTGCAAATGCTTCGGTGAGCAATTCTGAATTTTCCTCAAGAATATTATGGATGAGATTGATCCCGAATTTGAGGTGCAGCGACTCGTCACGGATCACCCAGTTGATCATCGAGCCGAAATTACGGAGCTGATTGCGCTGGCGGAACGACAGAGCGACCATGAATCCTGAATAGAACCAGGTGCCTTCCATAACTATGTTTGTCGCGACGAGATTTCGGATGAAGTCCATCTTTCCTTCCACGGTCGTTATATCGAGAGTTTCCTCGGTCATCCGTGTCATATACCTGTTTATGAAGTCCTCCTTCGCAGTCATCGAAGGCACTTCGAGGTGAAGCGAAAATATCGTCTCGCGATCGAACGGAAATGTTTCGAGTACGTATTCAAACGCCACGCAGTGGTTGGCTTCCT
>DAIPMQ010000009.1:3616-10260 GCA_036768625.1 Parcubacteria group bacterium | reverse complement strand
CTCCCACATCTGCTTTGCAAGATAAAGATGGCACTCAGGGCTCTTGAGGTAAGGATAAACGCCGAGCGCGAGCGAACGATTGACGATAAGCTCGGCAGGATTGAAGAATGCCATTAAGAACTTCACTGCATGCCGCTCGTCTTCTGTCATTTTCTCCCAATCCTCAATATCTTCCTTAAGCGCGATCTCATGCGGAAACCATGTATTGCGTACTGCCTGGTTATAAAGATCATATGCCCATTTGTAGTTGAGCGGGTGTAGATTCATGTCTTCCGGAGAAGCTTTGCCGAGTAGAGCCATTGTTTTAAGTTAAAAGATTAAAAAGAAATAAGAATCTGGTCAACGAATTGCTTCGGAACTTTGTTCAAACCCATAAATTTTGTTTGTTAAACGTCAGCATATTTAAAAGAACAAAGTGATGATTTGCGAGTATTTTTGGTCAAGGTCGAGACGCAAGCGATGTTTGAGCTCGAGCCGTATTGAAATACAGTGAGAGATCAAACGAGTGAAGCAACGAAGAGATTGGCCAAAAAGACCATAAAGCTGTTATTCACAACCAATACAGATATCCGTCGCGCCCGGATCTTCGGGCAAAATCACATTGTATTTTCTAGGTGCGCTTGGAGCATTTTGCGCCATTGGCGCAGGATTTGAATCTGCTTTAGCTGCATTCTGGATGGGCACTTCCCGAACTTCTGACATTTCGGCCTGGGGTGCAGCATACTGAGAAGCTGCCGGTACAGAAACCTTGCTGAATCCCCCCATCTTAAGCGGTGTTTTTATATCCTCTTCAATGGAAGAACTCATGACCGAGGTCTTTATTATCTCTGCCGCTTCCGGCTTCTTTTCGATATGAGTTTGTGCAGGTGCCGCTTCTTTGACAGGCACCCCAGCCTGCATCGATTCCACATAAGAAGGCATTGCGACAGATTCGAGTTCAAGAGTCTTCTGCAAAGGCACAGCAAAGGTCTGAGGAGCGACATCCTTCTCCTTTTGGAGAGAAGCGACGGCAGCGAATCCGACTTTGCCCATTTTTTGAGCCTTGTTCACGGAAACGGTGCTCTGCTCTGCAGTATGCCGCGGCTTCATATGGAGGTAATATGTCGTCTTCACTCCCTTCTCCCATGCCGTCTTGTAGATCTTCATCGTCTCATCTATATCGCGAGTTTCAAGATACATATTTCGCGAAAGGCCCTGGTCTACCCATTTCTGCGCACGGGCTGCTACTTCGATAAAAGCATACGGAGATGTGGTGAACGAGGTTTTGTAAACATCTTTGATATGCTGCGGAATTCCGGGAATATCTGCAATGTCTCCCTGGCTTTCGATGATATCTCCTTTCACCTTATCCCACAGCCCCATGTTCTTCAGATCTTTGACGAGATTATGGTTTATATCAATATACTTTCCTGAAATCTTATTGCGTGAAAATACCTGAGCAAAACGGGGGTCGAAGCCGGGGGTGGTAGCCGCTACAAGGCCGATATTCGCATTCGGAGCGACTGCCATAAGAGTCGAATTGCGCATGCCTTGCTTTACCTTAGCGCGGAGGAGATCCCAATTAAGGCCCTTATGTTTGCTTTCTTTTGAAACAGAGACGGGAACGCCGCGATCAATCTCGACTTTCGAAAGCGTGTCGATCGGCACAAGCCCTTTTGACCATTCAGAACCCTTGAAGTGAGTATAGCTGCCGCGCTCCTTTGCAAGATTGGCCGATTCATCGATAGCCATATAGCTCACGAATTCGAAGATGCGGTCTGCAAAATCCCATGCATGCTCAGAGTCGTATGACATCCCCAATTGCTCGATCGTATCTGAAAAGCCCATCACGCCCAGGCCGATGGCGCGATTCTCCCTGTCGGAGCGCGTTGCTTCTGCGATCGACAGCATATTGATATCGATAAGGTTGTCGAGCTGGCGGATTGCAAAGCGCACTGATTCCTCAAGCTTGCCCCAATTTACTTCCTTGTTCAGTACATGCGCGGCAAGATTGAGCGATGCGAGATTGCAGACCGCGATATTGTCCCTATCCTGCGGAAGGCAGATCTCCGTGCAGAGATTCGACATGTGAATCGTCCCTCGATTGTTGTTGAGGGCGCGATTGTTGATCGTATCTTTCCAGGTAAGCCATGGATGCGAGGTCGTCTGAAGCGCCACCAGGATCTGGCGGAACTGCTCGCTTGCGGGGACTTTTTTGTATGCGCGCATCTTTCCGGATTTTGCCATTTCCACATATTCTTTGTATCGCGCGCTGAATGCCGAGCCATAGAGCTCATTGAGGTCTGGAGTCTCAGCCGGATCGAACATATACCAATCATCCCCTGCTTCGACGCACTTCATAAACTCATCAGAGATGAAGACTGCCGTGTTTGCGGTGCGCATGCGCATATAATCGTCACCGGCGTTATGCTTCCAGTCGATGAATTCGGGAAAATCCATGTGCCAATTCTCCATATAGAAGCAGAGCGCGCCTTTCTTCTTGCCGCCGCGCTGAATGGCGCGGATTGCAGTGTCGATGATCTTTGCAAAAGGCTGAGGTCCTGTCGAAGTCCCTGTGTTCGACTTTAAGGGCGAACCCGAGGCACGAAGCTTCGTCATGGAAACGCCAAGGCCGCCAGAGTCTTTGGAAAGAAGCATGATGTCGGACACTGATTTAGCAATATGCCCCATATCATCGTGGATTTCGAGAAGGAAGCAATTTGAAAGCGACGGCTTGGTGGTTCCGGCGGCGAGATTTGTCGATCCTCCAGCGATGTATTGCAGTTTCGACATCTTATTATAAAACCTGATAGCCCAGCCAGTAGGATCCGCCTCATTATAGGAGAGACCCATGGCTATGCGCATAAAAAAATATTGCGGGGTCTCCTTAGGCTCTCCCTTCAGATCTTTGAGAGCATAGCGATTCAAAAGGCTATCAAGGCCTGCATAATCGAAGAGCTCGTCGCGCTCGATCTTCAGAGCATCGACGATCTTTTCGAGATCGAATTTAGCCTCCATATTGGAATGAAGGCGATTTTCAGCAATGCCATTCTTAATAAAGGCAAAAAAGCCTTCTCGATGAGCAGCTTCAAGCGCAGCAAGATTATCTTTGTCATATTCCCCCAGAACTTTTCGATATATCATCTTCAACAGAAGCCGCACGGCGATTCTGTCGTAGTCGATATCTTCTTTGATGTTTTGGACTGCAGCATTAATGGTCGCCTGATCCATCTCATCAGTCGTTATGCCATCGTAGAGAGTGAATTGTGTCTCTGTGGCGATCTGAGTGACCATAGCAACGGGGTTAGACAGTCCTTTGGCAGCCCGCTCAATCGAACGATTGACCCTGTCAGCATTAAAAGGCTCTTTTGTGCCGTCGTGCTTGGTAATGTTTATACTCATATCGCAAATAACTAAGACTAATTACTAATGACGCTCTCCCGCGTTTTAGTTCATTCATTTTACATTATTCGCTCCTTCAAATGAACAGGGGATAACGCGCTTTGACCTGTTAGGTAACAAATACCTGCCGAGCGCAAAAATTTTCTCCATTAAGCATTAAGTGTGGCTCTTTTTTAAAGGCGAATTCTTTAAATGAGGATTATTGCGATTCTCACCCAAAAAATCAAAATTTATTTCGGCGCGGCTGCCTCCAAAACAGCTTTTTCGCCTACATACATACCTGCACGCGCTGCAGTGCCGCTACTCACCTCGAGCACGAACTGGGCGGAGCTTAAGGGATTGTAAATAGTAGGATACGACTCAGGAAGCATATTGGGAATTATCGTCACGATCTTCAAATTGCTATCAAACCAAATGACATCGATCGGAAATAGCATATCTTTCATCCAAATTCCGAGAATCGAAGGCGAATCTGTTACAAAGAAGAGGCCTTCGTCAGAAGCTAAGCTCGGACGGCCGGAAAGCCCTTGTTCCCGCTCCGCTTCTGTATCCGCAATGCCGATTCGGATCTTTGCTGTACCAATTACTATATAATGTGCTGTTGCTTCGAGCTTACTAGAATCATTCGTAGACGATGCAGCGGATGAACTCGCGTTCTCGCGGAGCGTATCTGTGATTTTTTGAGTGTTCGCGGCGTTTGAAGGCATATTTTCTCGCTGCCCCCACAAGCTACGTGCGGCATATATGCCAATCGCAATGAGAAAAACGATGCCGGCCCCAATAATGAGTCGTTTGCGCATATTCGCCCTATTATCTCGCAGACAGTTGATTATTTCAATATTTTAAGTACTCTATCTCAATGAATAAGAAAACACTCATCACCCTTATAGTGCTCGTATTCGGTGTCGGCATCGCGCTGTGGGCAATCCACGCTGCCGGTCTCGGCTGCAACGCCAGCTGTTACACACCCGTTTCTCAAACTGCCGCGCCGGGCAAATAAACTCACTATCTCAAAAAACAGCCTGCATTTTCACGCAAGCTGCTTTTAATAATTATTTGTTTCCTTCAGTTTCCTTGAGATCAAAGCAGACTGAATTGATGCAATATCGCTGCCCGCTTTCTCCCGGGCCATCGCTAAAGACATGCCCCAGATGAGCTCCGCATGTCTTGCATATGACTTCGGTGCGCTCCATCCCGAGGCTGCTATCCTGATGCAATTCAACATGAGCTGCATTTGCCGGATCAGTGAATGAAGGCCATCCAGTGCCTGAATCAAATTTCGTATCGGAGGAGAAAAGTTCCGTTCCGCAAGCGGCGCAGACATACATTCCTTTGGAATGCTCATTTACGTATTTGCCCGTAAACGGCGCTTCGGTTCCTTTTTCGCGCATTATATGAAACTGCTCCGGCGTAAGCTTCTCCTTCCAGTCATCGTTATTCTTTTGTGATTGTGTGTCGTCCATGTTCATATATTACGCCGTTATAAGCCCTTCTACAATCTCGACAATATTTTCGCTGGTTGCTTCTCCGATTTTCCTAAACGATCCTTCTCCAAATGTTCTATCCACAAGTTTTCCAATTGTTAAAATATTCCCGCTAAACATTGCTTTCTCGAACTCTTCGTAAATTTGAGTCCGATTTTCATATTTATCTTGATTTTCCACAAAGAGAGCATCGATAACCAGATTGAGAGCTTTTCGTTCATTAGGACGAGTAAATTCAGCTCGATGATTAACTATGAAATTATCTTTTTCTTTTTTTAAATCTAAATAGAACAAATCATTGTTTACCAGAGACTTTTTTGTCCTTGTATTAACTAATTTTCTACCCCTTTTTGTATTTTCCTTTGTTAAGGATATTTCTTCTGCAAAAAGAGAATTGGTCAAAAATTTTTCGAAACATATTCTTTTTGTGATTTCTTCCGTAATGCCTTCATTAAGAGCGCGGAAATATTTGTTTTTATTGTTTCTATCTACTACTCGCAAACCTAAGCGATAATTTTCTACATTGGTTGAATTCTGCGGTACCTGCAAAGCGGCATAAGACTTGAAATGAGTCATTTCATGAGTAACTAATGCCATAAATTCAACACGAGTCGACTTTTCTTCCACAATCATACCTTGTTCTTTTGCATTAAATATTCCATCAATTTCTTTCATTTTTTCCTTAAAACTGTTTTCAAAAACAACATGAATATTTTCCGGGGGCACTTCAATGGGATCGAGGCCATATTTAAAACGAAGTTGATCAAGAGAGTCTGCAGCCATTTCTATCATTTGCAATTCTTCCAGACTCTTTTCCTTTTCTTTTCCTTCAAAAAACTCATTATTTTCATTATGCGAAAATTTCTCATCACTTATTTCAAGCATATTCTGCTTCACCTCTTCGGGCACATCCCCCACCACTCGTTCAATTGAAGAAAAGCCTTCCATAATAAGAAAATTATATCATGGGCATCTTCATAGTATTCTCAATTTTTGAAAATACAATTCATTATTGTATTGTTAATCACGTCTCAATTATTATATAACCCATAAAAACATGGCAATAACGGAAAAGGAATATTTTGTTACTCTGATGAGCGGTGAAATGGCGGCAACCAAGCGCGTCCTCGAAGCCCTTCCTGCCGATCAGCTCGATTACACGCCTCATGAGAAAAGCCGCACCGCAATGAGCTTGGCGACACAGATCGCACTCCAGCCAATCGCAATGCTCGACATATTAAAAACAGGCGCGCCGAATTTCAATTCTCACATGGCGGAGAGCAAACCGCTCACGCCTGCTGAGCTAGGTGCAAATTTCGAAAAAGCTGTCACTGAACTCGTAAGTGCTGTGAAAGCAGCAGACGACGCAACATGGGGAGAAAAAGCTCTCATGGAAGGCGAGGGTATGAAATGGGAAACGACGCGGAGAGACATGATATGGGGATTTCTATTCGATATGATCCATCATCGCGGACAGCTCTCGACCTTCATCCGTCCGATGGGAGGCAAAGTGCCAGCTATTTACGGTCCGTCAGGCGACTCCGTGGGAAATTGAAGAATACTGAAATTATATAAATAGGCGTCAAATTAAATGTGAAAAGGCCGAAGAATATTCATTCTTCGGCCTTTTGCGGCAGATCGTGGAGCCATTGGAGAATGAGTTCTTGCTGCTTTGAAGTCGGTATCCCCCCGAGAGCGCTTTTGAAATTGTGAGAAGGGCGCTGGAGCGTCCACTTGACGCATTCTGCAAAATCGCCTGATCCGAATGCAAAATCGCTG
>DAIPMQ010000009.1:0-3606 GCA_036768625.1 Parcubacteria group bacterium | reverse complement strand
GATTGAGCCATGGAACATCGAACGAAATGCCACGGATAGCGAGCCATACCTTGCGAAGCTTGTCCGTGAGGAATGTAACATCAAATGCGTGGGTATACTCATGAGTAAGCGTACACGCGATGTGGCCGGGCGTATCTGACTTGCGGATATAAAGCCAGATTCGCTTTTTGTTCGGGTCCGTCATGCCCAGAAAACCTTTTCGGCCTGGTTCAAATGAGATCTTCCATTCAGGAAGGATTGGCTGCCATTCCCAGTTGAGCAATGCGAGGCCGCGCGATCCTATCGCGTCATACGCCTTTGCAGCTTCGGGTTTTGAGATGCGGCCTTTTGCTTGAATTGCAAATGGCGCAGAGAACGAAATAGAAAGAACAAGACTGCATGCGTTCACCTTAAAACTCATCAGTATCTCCTCTCGATAGTATAGAGGATAAGCCTTATTTCATTATCCCCTTCTTTTTCTTCTTATCACTTTCATTTAATTCCAGCAATGATCTCATCTGCTTTTTTGATCAGATCGGGCGCAATTGCAGCAGCGACTCCATTTCCCTTCCAGACATCAACATCATGCTTCGCCAACGCACAGGTTGAAAAGATTTAGTACGAATTATGAGAAATGGAGAAAAAAACAATAATCAACGAAAGGGGGAAAATACTCCAATCATATATTATTCCTAAAAATTGATGCCATAATGAGATTCCATATATTTTATTGTACCCATATTGATGAGCTTGTTATCCATAAGTTTTTGTTTTATGGGATAAAAAAGCGCATTTATCCGCTTCCAAAATACAACACATAAAAAATTTGTAGCAATGTGGAATTTATTGCAATATACAAGAATCAGCTTCGTTTAAGTTCCAGCGCCGCCCTTTAATTCCTCATTTCATGCTTACCGAACAACAGAAACAAGAGATTGATATCCGCCTCGAACAAACCTGGACAGGGTCTCGCGCCTGCCCAATCTGCGGCCGCGAAAATTGGAACAGGCTTGATATGGTCTTCGAGCAGAAAGTTGCCGAAAAATTCGAAGATGACCATGACGCTCCCACCCTCCCTCTCATTCACCTGAGCTGCTATACCTGCGGATATGTGCTGAGCTTCAATGCAATTACGCTGAAGCTCATTCATCCGCTCCTTCAGAACGCCGAAGAGGGCGACGGACACGAAGTTCCTCATATTGAACATATTTCGAATGTCTTGAAGTTGGAAGCCGATCGGATCGAGGCTGTTCGCCATGAGAGCATTCTTCCCGAACCTGAAAGCTCGCCGAAGAAAAATCTGCGCTCCAAGCACGATGCCCATATTCTCGAAATGCATCTCGACAGCCTCATGAACCAAAGCGTCAATTTCATGATTCTCGGCGGACTCATCTCGCTTATCGCTCTAGGAAATGGAAGCAATGAATTCATGCATATTTATCTTTCAAAAACAGTATGGTATTTCCTCGCAGCGATTTTCGTATATTTTTTCACAAGCTCGAAGGAATATGCGAGAGACATGAGCAATTTATTGGGCACCCATAAGAGAGTCGCTCAAGCGCGAAAGGCTCTCGAAACCGGAAAAGAGCAGAGCGGAGAGGAACACGCGCCGAATGTGTCGCGGGCATACAAGCTCTTGGCTGCGAATAAGATTCTGATAATGCTTTTTATCATTACATTCATAGTGCATTTCTATATTTTTATCCTTAGCAAACCCCCATTCAGCCCCCGAGAAGAATTTCTGCTTAATACGGCTTTAATCGCCTGCGGCATTGCGGCATATAAATTCATGGAGAAAAGGTCGTAGAGATGCGGTGAAGGATTTCGAAACGCTTGTATTTTCTTTTTTGCATGGTATCTTTTAATCAGAGGAGTTCCATCATGGAAGAGAGTTTGAAGAACTTGATGCAAGATCTTGGCAATGCGATCAACGATTCGCTCTCAGAGAGCGAACGAATCGCGGAAGCAATCGGTGAGATCAAACGCGCAGGATTCGACGTGTTTCTCGTGTTAGAAGCTAACATCGGCTTCAACAAACGAGATGAGCCAGTAGTTGATTTCAGCGAAGAAGAAACTGAAGAAGTTTCAGAAGCGACACCTGCCGAGTCGCAGGGAACTGCGGTCACGAAGTACGAGCACTTCACGCCGAAAGATCAGAAATTTTTGAAAGCTTTTCATATCACTGCAAACGAGGAATAGGAGTCTGCGAACAGCTGGCCCGCCGGAGCAACTACCGGCGGGCCATTTTCATTTTTTGGAGAAAAGCGATGGATGAAAATAAATTTTACCCAACAAAAACCCTTTTCAGATTTTACTGCCAAACGATTCAGACCAGACGAAAGTGACAATTATGAAATGAAAAAGACCGCGGGGCGAACCCTGCGGCCTTGTATAAAATTACTGCTTTTTTCTATTACTGATCAACTCCAAGGCCTTTTGAGGCCAGAATTGACCTGCTTGAGGTCCCCCTCTGCATTCTCCATCGCTTTCTCCTGGGTGCTTGATCCAGAGAAACGCATCAATGAGCATATTTCCTGTATCGAAAGTGGGCATTTTTCCCAAAGCTCGGCCAGGAGGATTGCACCAGCTGTCGTTTGCCTGAGAATCCCACGCGCCATTCCCATTTCGGGAAGTATCGATCAGAAAATGCTTGCCTCCGATATGCCTGCTGACATTCTCTCCGAATTTTATTGATTCCTCCGTGGATCGATAATTGGATATGTTAAGGGCGAACCCATCAGCCTGTTCGATTCCAACCAGTGTGAGGCGTTTTGCTGTTTCTTCAGCAGAGTGCCAATGCGAATGACCTGCATCGAGATAAATGCGAGCGTTCTGATTTTGTTTGAGAGACTGAACGGCATGCTGAAGCATCTGGCATCGGATCTGCTGATCCGTCTGAGGAAGATCCTGCATGAGCATCAATGCATCCGGCTCGACAACAACGAGAACATTCTTGCTCCCGATGAGATCAGACACGCTTTTAATGAATTTCGCATACCCTTTGGGGCTATGTTCGCCGCCGGCTGAATACTGGCCATTATCCCTGCCAGGAATATTGTACAGAACCAGCACGGCAAGCTCGCCCTTTTGTGAAGCTTCCTCAAGCGCTGCTTTGGCGCTCAGTACGTCGCTTCCCGTGAGCCAGATCGCTTGCGGTTGGCTTGCGATCTCTTTGTTAATAAGCTCTGCTTCCTGTTTATTGCGGCTCATATTGGCCTCGGCCCATTCCTTTGCTGAGTTCTGAGGCGCATAGAGCTTCATGCTTTTGTAGGATTGTCCTTTCATGATTTCCCCCGAAAAAATACCGCACAGCACTACAACCGCTAAAAACTTAAACATCCGGCTCTCCTTAAGACTGAGTTTATTTCTGATTGAGAAAGCATCGATCAGATAACTTTTGGTCTGCTTGAATTTATATGCAAAAGTAGAATTTTGTCAATATTTTTTTGCTTTTTAAAATAGCGAAACTACCGCCGCGATGCCTGCAATGACCATAATTCCCGTAATGAGCCAGCCAAACCATGTAATGGCAGGATGGTTCACATATTCCTCCATAATCTTTTTATCGCTGCTCATGCCTACTATGAGGAGAAGGACGACGGGCGCCACAATTCCATTGGCTACCGC
>DAIPMQ010000008.1:5554-15976 GCA_036768625.1 Parcubacteria group bacterium | reverse complement strand
GTAATTCGATAGGAAATTGAATAAAAACGCAAAAAGGCCCTAACAGGCCCTTTTTGCTTGCTTTTTTGGAATTATATAGCTAATAATAACATTAAATTTGACTTTAATAAAGTAATATGATATTATATAAGAAATAAGAAAGTGCCCCCGCACACCGCTCGTAAAAGGCATTTCTTGATTTATATATTAAATAATATGGAAATTCAGACAGCACCCGCTGCACAAAATAAATTTCGTGGAGTATTACCGGCCATTCGGGAGAATTGGTACGGGATTTCGATTTTTTTACTGTTTGCGGCGGCATTTTTAGTGCGCGTCATACATTTGAATTACAATTCTCCTTTCAGCGATGAAGCCATATATGTGGTAATAGGCAGGATGGGCATCTTCCAATTAGATTGGTTCTCGTATAATTCTCAATCATGGATGGCTGGATTGCCCTACGCATATCCGCCGCTTTCGGCTATTGCATATGTGAGCGGAGGGATAATCGGCTCAAGATTCCTTAACGTCGTGATCGGCATGCTCATGCTTCGCGAAGTGTTTGTTCTTACTAAATTTTATGCTTTTGAAAAAAAAGGAAGAAAATCAGACGTCGCAGCAATTATAGCAGTGTTTATAGTAGCATTCTCGGCAATTTCACTTTTTGTCACTCGGCTTGCAACGTACGATGCCTTAAGCTTCTTCCTGCTTTTGTACGGAATGAATCACGTGCTGAATGCACAATATCAGAAGGACGGAAAATTTTATTTCCTCGGCTCTCTTGCGCTGACCCTCGCTTATTTCACGAAAGTGATCGTTGCTGCCTATATTCCGCTTATTGTCGCTCTCACGTTTTTCACCATTATAAAGGATAAGGATCATATAAGGCTCTGGAAGAGATATTTCTTCTCACCGCTTGTAATTGGCGGACTTGCCTACGCATTCATCAATTTGAATGGCTTTTTGACGTACGCTACGAACCAAGCAGCACGCGAGCATGCATCGATTGCCGACATTGCCGGACTTATAAAATACGATGCTTTTTTTGTGCTGTGGATGACAGGATTCAGCCTGCTTATCGCCCTTATTAATTATAAGCAGAGCAAGAATGTGCTGTACCTTGCTGCATTTGCATCAATTCTTCCGGCAATACATTTTGTTACGCACCGCTATTCCACACTTGAGAAGCACGTGCTTCTTATGATCATATTCCTCGCTCCAATTATCGGGTATGCGTTTGCTGAGATCAGCTTCGATAAAATACTCAGAACTCGGATAGTCGCGATCAGCGCTCTCATTCTTGTACTCGGCTTCTATCCTTTCTATGAATACCAGAAAATGGCAGCTATCGAACGGGAATGGCCGAATGTCGACAACGTTATGGCTGAAATTTCGCGCGATACCAAGCCCGACGACAAGATACTCACCGAAACCGGCCCGGCGGTCATCTTGGCAGCATATGACAAGACAAGTCCTTTGAATGTGAGCACTTTTGATTATTTCGAATATGGCAAGTTCAAGAATGATGACGCATACCTGCAGGCGGTACATGACGGATATTTCGACCTTATCGAGCTCAATGGAAAGACTGAAGCGAAGATCGAATTGGTAAAGAAGATACGCGCCGAATTGGGCGATAAATACAAATTAAGTTACTCTAATGCACCATTTGAAATTTATGAACGCATATATTAACAATTTAACTTCCAAAAGCTATTCTTTTCTCGCATGGCTCATTGTTCCTGTTCTTTTGACCTGGCTCGGATCGAGCTATATTATCGGCGCGCTCGTTTTGAAGCCCTCATGGTCTGGAGGCCAAACCGATCCTGCAAGTTTGTCAGCAGCTCCATTTGAAAGAACATATCCACAGATACAGCAGGGAAAGAGCGGAATGGTGACGATCTGGTTTGACGATGCATGGATCTCCCAGTATATGGTTGCCGAGCCGATCTTGAAGGCTGCGGGGATGACAGCTGCAATCGCTGTTCCTACGGGAACTGTGGGCTATCCGAGCTTTACGAATTGGGCAGAGCTCCGGGCTCTCCAAAGCGAAGGCTGGGAAATAGACAATCATTCAGTCTCGCATGATTGCTCGATGGAAACATGGACTACCGACAAGATGCAAAAGGAATTCACCGAATCAACAAACGAGCTCTGGAAGCAAAAACTCACATCTGATATTTTTGTTTCTCCATGTGGCGTAAATAGTCCGGACCTTATTGCAGCGGCGCAAAAGAATTTCGTAGCGTTCAGAGGTACTGAGCCTGGATATAATGATCTCAACAATCTTGATCCATTCGATCTCAAAGTGAGGAATATTACGAACACGACATCAATTGAAGAAATTGAAGGTTGGATAAATGACGCTCGGAAGAGCAACCTTTGGGTGATTCTCGTTTTCCATCAAGTCGGAGCCGATGGAGAGACAGGCAATGGCGAGAAGTACTCGATCAATACGGAAGAATTCCAGTCTATGGTGGATTTTCTCAAGACTTCTCCGGTAAAGGTCGTGCTTCCTTCCCAGGCGCTCTCTTTAAGGAAATCAAATTAATATGAAACGCATAGCAGCTTTGGTGCCAGCGCATAATGAAGAAGGTGTCATTGGAATGACACTCGCTTCGCTTGCGATGCAGATACCGAGCGATGATATATACGTAGTCGACGACGGCTCGAGAGACCGAAGCACCTTTGTTGCACAAGGATACACTGCAAATGTTTTGAAGCTTGAGCAAAATGTCGGCAAGGCCGAAGCGCTTAACTCAGCGCTGCGGCACTTCAAACTGAGTGAACAGTATCAATTCATTCTGTTCATGGATGCTGATACGCGCGTCGACCCAAGCTTCACGGAAGAATGTCTCAAGCATTTTGTTAAAGACGAGAATGAGGAATTGGCATGCGTCGTAGGCCGAGTCCAAAGCCTTGGGGGATCATGGATAGGGAAGTACAGGTTATGGGAATATGCGATCGCTCACAGCATTCATAAGCGTGCGCAAGCGCATATGAACAGCATGCTTGTCGTGCCGGGATGCGCCACAATGTATCGGAGCGACATATTCGAGAATATAGAAATTCCTGCAGGAACCTTCACTGAAGACATGGATTTTACATTTCTGCTTCATAGGTCAAAGCATACGCACATGATCTTTGAGGACGATGCTGTTGTCTATACGCAGGACCCTCAAACGCTTAAAACGTTTATTAAGCAGGTAAATAGATGGTACATGGGCTTTTGGCAGGCAATAAAAAAGCATAATCTTCCATGGCATGGGCAGAGTCTCGATTTTGAGGCAGCTCTTCTTGCTTCTGAAGGGCTCTTTAGCGGCCTCATTACGCTTGTTATCATCGCGTTCATTCCCGTCCTCTATTCAACCCATTCCCTGGGCATTTTGAAAATTCCGGTACTATTTGATCTTGGGATATTCTTTATTCCGTCGCTCATGTGGTCGAGCTTCAAAACAAAGGAATTTAGTCTCATTCTTTATATTCCGGCATTCTATGTATTGAGGCTTATTACGAGCATGCTCTTCTTGTTCAGCTTCTTCCGCGCATTCTTGAGCAGCAAAAGCAATTTCACCTGGGATACGCAGAGGTTTACTTTAACAACTTAACCATTAGAAAATTATTATGGCATTACCAAGCCCGCAATTAGGAGGAATTTCGCTCATCTACCATTTGGGCGTGAATATCTATTTCGGCATCAAATCGCTTGTAAAAAAAGCGTTCAAAGCCGCATCCCATAAATATAATTTGGGAACGGCAGAAATCATTTGAATAAATCCTGATCCATTCCGCCGATCTGCCAGATCATGAATCTATTCAAGCCATAGGCCTGTGCTGTTTTGATATATGCTTCGTCTGATATATGGTCGGCAAGCCATCCTTCCTGTCCTTGACCTGAAAATTTAAGCTCTGCAGAGGCTTCATCTCGCGTGCTGCTGAAATTCTTATCATTGCCGAACGCAGTGATGAATTCTTGGTAGGAATAAGGGTCTGCGGAAGTGGTATTATTGTGCCAATTATATCCATACATAGGAATTCCGATCACTATCTTTTCTTTAGGTATCTGCCCGAGGGAATAATTCAAGATATCCTTGAGCCAGGAAATTGTCGTGATGGGGCCAGGGTCGGAGCCATCACTATGATAGTCATAGGCGAGGATATTCACCCGGTCCGCTATTGCCCCGACTTTGGCAAGATCGACGCCCAAAGTGCCTATTCCATCGCCCGTGCTGCTGCTGGTTTGCGCAAGCACGCTTACAGAAAGCTTGAGGTTGTTTGACTTGAGTTTGTCATGGAGCTTCGATAAGAATGCTGCAAATGCAGCTCTGTCGCTCGGGCTTATTTCTTCGAGATCGATATCGGCGCCGGATGCATGAAGCTTCAGCATCGTGCTTACTATCTGGCTGATAATCTTTTCTGAAGCAGGGGATTTAAAAACAGGAGACAGCTGCTTGAGCCCTAGGCTGGTATTGATGAGAGGCATTACTTCGATGCCTTTATCCGTAAGGTTTTTAACAATTGTTGATTTGCCCGTAGTCATGCTCATGTCTTTAAGCGAAAAAGATTCGTCTATGTCATACCAATACGGCGAGATCTCATGAAAATTCTTGCTCTGAGTTTCAAGAGTCTTGGATCCTTCAGCTTCTTCCCACCACGCAATCCAGCCGGAGATTTCCGGAGGCGGATTATTTTTGAGAGGATTGGATTCTTTAGGTGTACTGCCGCGTTTCGCATATATAAATACCCCCGCTGCCAAGCAGATTAATATGGGAAGAAGTATAAGAATTCTTTTTTTTGCCGGCATGAGATTAATTTTTATGAAGACCGTCAGTCGAAGATATGTATGAGATACGAATCGATCTCCCGCTGATCCATATCATAGAAGTGCTTGTTTTCGTCATGGAGATTGGTTGCGAGAGTGATGCCGACATAGCGCCAATGCCACGGTTCGAATTGATAGTACGCATTATCTTTCGGGTATGAAATTATAAAGCCGAATTTATGGGCATTATCGAGAAGCCATTGGTATTCGGGCGTTTTGTCGAAGCCAGTAAGTCCGCCACCTATCTTTGGCGTGGTGAAGTCGACAGCTGTGCCGAGCTGGTGTTCCGAATAGCCTTGATCTGCCGAAAATTTATTCGCTCCGGATCCATATATGACCTTGTAACTTGATTTCAATGATGTCTGCTCTTTAAATGACCGGTACGCGGATGCAATTTGTATTGTCATGCTGCTTGAAGCTGCATTTCTGAGAAGTTCTTCCAGATGCGGTAAAACTTCGGTATGGATCTTTAAGGTCCGGCTTTTATCAGAAAGGAATTCCGGCGAAATATCGGAAAGGGATGAGGGAATATAATTTTCGTTCAGGAAATATACTTTTGAATATTTTTTCAGGAGTTCCGGATCCGTCTGGCTGAGCTTCTGCAATGTTCCAACAGTGGAGGCAATATTGCTGATCTGGTCTGCGAAGGCCGTGTTCTTTCCTTGCTCGGTTTGCAATGCATCAGTTAATGATGCGTTTTCCTGCCGAGAAATCGAAAGGTCGCTTTCAAGCGCCATAATATTCGTATTGAATTTAATCGTTGTTGATGCGAGCTCGGCTTGGGAGCCTTTAAGCTTCTCCGCAGTTCTGAAATAGAAATATCCGGCAAGAGCGAGTGCTGCGATCAATGCAGCAATAATGATGCTTGGAATCAGCACGCGATGTGCCGCGACTTTGCTGAGAGCGTCTTTCATGAATAGGATTGTAGCATGAGAAGAGTGCGATTTGGTAGCGATAAAATGCGTCCCACAGACCTTTCCGCATTGAATTTTTTCATAAGAAAAATTAATTATTAATAATTATCTAATATGTCAAGCTCTTCACTAAAAATATCACAATATCTTTTTTTCGGCTGTGGATTAGGGGATTCCCAGTATTTTTAAAGTTTTTGATTGTTCAAGCAAAACTGCTATAATGCCTTTCGTCAAATGTATTTTAAGATTTGGTATCCTATTTAAGGGAAATTATTACGAAGAAGCTTTCTCCAGTAAGATTGAGGTGTATAGCGCTTGTAAGGCGGAAATCAGAGTTAAATAATTATTTGTAAGTAATATTGGCCCTATCGTCTAACGGTTAGGACGAAGCCTTCTCAAGGCTTAAATCAGAGTTCGATTCTCTGTAGGGTCACAGACTTGACACATCTTTACAGATGTATCTTTTGGTATATGCTTGAGCTATGGATACTGATACAATTTATAGAGAGCGTGGAGGAGGTAGAATTAATATAGATTTTGGTTATCTGCATATTACGTGGCCATTTGCCACAATATCGATATACAAAGAAAAAGTTTTATTAAGTATAGGTTGGAGGAAGTTCGAAATACTTATGTCGGATATTACCTCCATTAAAAGAATTCTATATATTCCTTATTTTGCTGAAGGAATACAAATACTTCACAAAAACAATAGTATACCCGAACACATTACTTTCTGGAGTTTAGGTCATTCGAAGAAAATTAAAGAAATTTTGGAATCACAATTAATTGCAGCTAAATAATCCAATTATCTAAATGCAAGTATTCGATTTTTTTTCTGGATTTTTTCAATTAACCATTGGTGGGCTTCTTTCTTTTTGGCCGGCAACAATTATTTTTGTACTTTTATTGATCTTTTCCTTTGAATTGCAAAGAAGAAGAAAAAACAAACTACCGCGAGAATTAATATTTTTCTTGCTTACTTTATTATTACTGCCATTAATTTCGATTGTAATATCGTATTTAGATCTTCCACAAAATATATTAATGGGAACGGCCGTCGGTTTATTTGGGTTAAGTGTCGTTATATCGATTGTAGAAATAATAAGACTCAAAAATTTTCGATGGATACTGACTGCAATAGTGGGATTGCAAACAATTATTTATATTACGTTTACTTTGCAGATTTTATTTGTGTGTGCCTATAACTGCGTTAAATAATCTTATTTCTTGAAAGATCGGGTTCCAATTCCATCCCCTTAGGGTCACACTTGACATTATTTAAATAATGGTTTATTATTAGATCAGAGGTTTTCTGAATGGAACAGGAATTATCAGTCGAAGTAGAATGTGAGTCATGTCACGGCTCCGGGGTTTATAGTGGTTATGCAGAACCAGTAAGTGTTGGAGTTGTCTGTACTTGTTGTAAGGGAACAGGGAAAGCAACAAAAACATACAAAGCCTTTACTGGTCGCAAGACCCGTACAGACGTTAAGTTGGTTCGCCGCGAACTGAACCCGACTGATCCACTAGGGTCAAAACGTGTATACAGCTATGTCAGCTATGAGGATTTCGTAGCTGGCAAGATGCCATAAAAATACATATGAAAATTTACACCCGTGCGACCGAATGGTTGAGCGGGTGTTTCTTTATAAAAATTCCTGAAAAGCTCTAATATTTAATACCAAAGAGTTCCAATTCCATCCCCCTGGGGTCATACAAAATGTAAAGCACACAAACCAAGCAATAACATTATCTAGTAAAACATGATAAATTATAGAATATAGTACGATGTCAGATCTTGAAGAAAAAAATAATTATCTTGTTGTTTCCTACCTTAATCTCCGGAGAGCAATCGGTATTATTGGAATATTGTTGCCCTTCGTGCTGGCGTTAGGAAAAATTATTCTCGACGGACGAGGTATTGAAAGTTCAATTAGTAGTTATTACTACACAATTATGCGGGATGTGTTTGTCGGCAGTTTGACTTCTATTGCCGTGTTTCTCATGTCCTATCGCGGCTATCAATGGAGTGATGAAATGGCAGGCAAGTTTGCAGGACTCACAGCTATTGGTACTGCACTCTTGCCGACTAGCCCAGAAATTAATCCTACTGTGCGAGAGATTGTGATCGGGCATTTCCATATTTTGTTTGCTGCATCCTTTTTCCTCACTCTTGCGTATTTTTCACTTGTATTATTTCGCAAGACGGATTCGATTAAACCTCCAACTCAACAAAAAATGAAACGAAATATTGTTTATACTATATGCGGTATTGGTATTATTACCTCTGTTGTACTGATCGTTTTGTTGCGATTTCTCCCAGTTAATTCAACTGTTCTTTCCTTGTCGCCAATCTTTTGGCTCGAATCTCTGGCCATAATCTTTTTTGGTATTTCCTGGTTTGTAAAAGGTGAAACAATTCTTAAAGATAATTGATCAGAACCGTATTGTACCTACCCATAACTTGACATATTTTTAATTCCGCAAAATTCCTTATACTCTCCATCAAAGAGTTTCAATTCCATCCCCCTGGGGTCACATTTGACAATTTAAATATTTATGTTTATAATTATATATAGAAATCCATCACCCGTCACATGAGCTTTGACTCTTGGAGAATGAGGATGATAGGACAAGGAGTAGTACCCGATGTTTGAAATGTTACAGAAGTTTGTATGGCTGACAGCTGCTGCTGCGTGTGTATGGCTTATTTATCGAGGTATTAAGCAACTCATTGAGGAGTTCCAGTATCGTCTCCAGAAGCATCGTGGCAAACAGATTATTGAGCGTGCGAAATCAATGGGGCCAGTGCTCTATTACAACAACATCGGCAAGGTAACTGCGTTTTGTCGTGTGCGCGATTTTGAATTCAGAGCCTCTTTTCTCAAGTCCCAGGCACAGCCTTGGGAATTGGAAGAAGAAGTCTGGGTGCATCCCACCTTCGTATTTCGTGAGGATGGCTTGAAATCACGAGTGCATGTTATGCGCCTACGGGAGCAAGCTCGCGAAATGTTCGATACGCTTGTCGAACAGGTAACAGGTTTTACCAAAAACCAAGTCGGCAGAGTGACCTTTGAGAAAGCACAAGAAATTCTCATTGTTATGAATTCGCAGCTCTTCGTTCCATTCGCGACCAAACTTTCTGAGGATGAGGGCAAACGCCAGTTAAACTTCTACGGCAGCACCCCTCCTTTTTCCGAAGTGCGCGAGTACCTTCTGACGATACAAGCAAAGTAATTCATTCAGAGGTGGTTTATAAATTGCTTCTAACTAGGGCGCACGCCTCGTTTAATTCGAGAAACGGCGCCTTTTTTTATAAAGCAAAATAGTCCCAATGACTAATATGTTTCGCTCGACATTCTGGGCAAGTTTCTGTGAGAAAGGGTTAGACGGAAAGAATTTGATTTTATTGTTCTTTTCGAATAATGTTGCCCTAGAGTCGATTCAATCGACAAGCTTATATACGCGGCTCAAAGCGTAATCTTGAACCTTCAAAAAGGAATAACCATGAAGCCAATCATTCCACTGCCAGGAGAAAATCTCTTGGAACTCGGGAAGCGCTGCAATGCAGTCTATGTCTGTCCGAAAGCCGGCTCCGAACGCAAGGGACCTCTGGTTGTCTACACGGGAAAAGACGACAAAGGACGAAATCTCGTCGGAGATATATACTTTAATTTCCGGCGGATCGAACCCCATCCCAAAGCTATCGAGGCATTCGCTGAAGCTACCTGTCAGAAACTCCGCAATCGGGGACTGATCAACATGTTCGACACTGTCTGCGGAATTCCGCAAGGTGGCCGAACATTCGGTCAGGAACTTGCCCGAATCACCGGCAAAAAGTTTGCCTATGCTGAAAAAAAGCCAAAGTCGACGGAAGCGGGCAAGAAGCAGGAATATACTTGGGACCTCTCGCAGTTTGATTTCGAGAAAGGCGAACGTGTCGCTATCGCGGAAGACGTTTACAACAACTTCCAAAATACCGACAGCACTATTTCGGAGATCTCCGTCACCGGAGCGAATATAGTGCTCCTTGTCGGGGCGCTTAATCGCTCTCCGATTTATGACTCAACCTATAAGGGGCTGCCCGTCGTCGCTTCCATCCGTGAAGCATATCCCGAATATGAACAGGATGATCCGGCGGTCGCCGCAGACATCACGGCCGGCAAGCTCGAACTCGAAGTGAAAAAGAACTGGGCGCGTCTCTGCGCTGCAATGCAAAAGTAATTCTCAAACCAAACGAAAGGAAAACAGCACATGCAAAGAACACTGACACCGGCGGAACGATTAATCGTTGCCGCCGACTTCAAGCCAATAGCTCCCAATGGAAAGGACTGGGTCAAAGCCCAAGTCCTCGCACTGGCCGACAGCCTTAAAGGAACCGGAGTCTATCTCAAAATAAACTCCGCTCTGCGGGCCTGCGGCTACGACCTGATTGGCGAAATCCAGTCGCGCGGTTTGAGGGTCTTCGCTGACATAAAACTGATCGACATCGGCGAGACGCTGTCCACGGACGGCGTTTTGATCCGCGAAGCGAAGCCCGAGCTGCTCACTACGATGTGCGTCGCCGGCCTTACAGCAATGCAGGCTTTGAAAGCTGAACTCCCCGACACGGAAGTGCTCGGCGTGACGGTTCTCACAAGCCTCAAGGATGCTGATACGCAAGCCATGTTCACCTGCTCGACCGAAGAAGCTGTTATGCGG
>DAIPMQ010000008.1:0-5544 GCA_036768625.1 Parcubacteria group bacterium | reverse complement strand
CTTGCCCAAGTCGCGGCAGATGCGAAGATCGACGGGCTCATCTCGTCTCCGAAAGAGGCGGAAGTGCTCCGTGCGAAATTTGGCATCGTTCTGTCGCTCAACACTCCGGCTATCCGGCCGACATGGGCGATTGTTCCTGGTGATGATCAGAATCCGGATCGCATTATGACTCCCGCCAAGGCCATCAAGGCTGGTGCGGATCGCATTGTTGTCGGCAGACCGATCACAAAGCCCCGGGAAGGCATGACATCCTACGGCGCAGTCATGAGGACTATCGAGGAAATTGCTTCGGCTATGATGTAGCTCACATGGGAAGTCCCGCATCAACAACAGCCCCTGTACCTAACAAGTATGCGGGCTTTTTCTTATCTAAATTCAGCACAACTCTTAATTTCACTTATTATCTGGTTCCAATTTCATCCTCTTAGGTTCACTTGACAAAAATATTTAAATGTATTAATTTGATTTAAGAGGATTCAAAATGAAAGAACAATTTATTGCTGAAATTGAAGCTTGTACTACTCTCGAAGAAATTATGGCTGCTCTGAGGAAAATTAAAACATTTCCTCACTCAGAGTGGGATGAGCTTATGGTTCACATTAAAAAAGCAACTTTTCGAATCGAAGCAGCAATCATTGATAAGATGAAAAAGGAATATTGTCGGTAACAGCCGAGAATTGAAGGGCTACGTGATTATATTACGAGCCCTTTTCATTTATCTCATTTTTGTAAATATTGAACTTTATTCTACCCAGAGTCCGGCTTTTTTATTCTTAATTTTTTAAATGCAAAATTTAATTTAAAACCCTTAAATTCACTTTGCTTTCATAAAATTTGCCTTAAATAAGGATGGAATTAAATTTTGTTTTTTGAAAGGAGAGTGAGATGAAAGTATTAGGATTTTTGCTGATGCCTGCGCTGATGCTTGGGCAGGTTTACAACGGGAGTTTTGAGATTTACAATCCCTCAAACGCGAACCTTGCCGATGGCTGGCAGGTATACGGAAACGCCTATTCGCGTCTCTGCGATATCCCCGATGTCTGGGGCTTGCAATGCATTGCCCAAATGACAAGCGGCGCCGGCGCAGTTCAGCGCGTCACGCTCAATCAAAGCATTGCCAAACCAGTGCTCATGACCGTGCGGGTCAAGGTTAGCGGAGTTCCAAGCGGCTCTACAGACGGAGCCTATCTTGATTGCAAGATAAGCTTTCATGACGGCACCTTCGGCTGGTGTCCCGCAAGCTCCTTTAAGGTCAAGATGGTCGACACCTTCGGAGAGTATTCGCTTCTCGGATTCAATACGAAGAATCTAACGGCCTCTAGCGCGCCAATTGATTGGATTGAGATGCGCCTTCGGATGGGTGCAGTTTCTTCCGGAACTGCCTGGTTTGATGATGCGGAGGTGGTGGAGTATTCGCTCCCTGCGAGCGGAATGGTGACTTTCAGGTTCGATGATTCCTTCAAGTCGCATCATGATAAAGCGCTTCCGCTTCTCAATTCCTATGGCTTCGTGGGAACTGAAGCAGCGGTGTGGAATTATATCGGCAAAGACAGCTTTCACATGACGCTGGCCGACCACAAGGATCTTTTTGTGAACAAGTGGAGCATTATTTCACATACGCTGACCCATCGAGACCTCAGCACGCTGAGCCTCGACGACCTCAATACGGAGCTCTATTGGAGCCAAAAGTATTTGGTCGACGCCGGCTTTCCTGTTGTGCACCTTGCAACGCCGTTCGGGGGGTACAATGGGCAAGTTCTCTCTCGAGCTCAGGCGGAATGGTATGGGAACTATCCGTATTTATCGATCACCAACACTGATAACGATGTAAACTCCCAGGGGGTATACCCCTACAACACCTACGTTCAGGCCATCAAGTCGACAACGACGCTTGCGAACGTCCAAGGATGGCTTGCAAATGCTCGGGATAAAAAAGCATGGCTCATCCTCCTTATTCATGAGGTCGATAATCCATATAATGATCCCTACAATGTCGATTTCGCGACGTTTCAGAACATGGTAGACGTTGTCCGCCAATCCGGACTTCCTGTTGTAACCTATGATGAAGGATTCAATAGGATCACCGCAAAGCAATAGCTGTTTTTGGCAGCATGCATTATTGTGCACTGTTTTCTGCCGTGCACATATTCCGCGAGCACCCGATAAATTGTGGTGCTCGTTTTTCTTATAAAAATGCAATTATATTTAAAGAACAACAGGCTCAATGGCATCGTCTTTAAATTTTTTAATTGACTTAATGCATAAATAAGTGTATAAAATACAAGGAGGGTACATCTCATGGAGATCGACATAGCAGGTACAGTTCATTTTGACTTGCTCATGGATCAATTAGGCATAGGGCAGAAGGAAATGCATTTGAAACAAAAAGAATTTTTGAGTGCAAGGAATAAACTCTCTGTTTTGATTGATGAATTCAATAAGAAACGGCTGGATGCTTTTGAAGGTCAGTTGCGTCTGCGAAATCTTCTCTGGTGCACGCATTGCAGCTCGCTTTTTCCGACTGACGACCTCGAACTCCTTCTCATTGTAGATAGAGGAACGGTATCGGTCGGTGAGGAAGGCGACCGTGTGTTTACGACGAGTCGGAGATTTCATAGAGCCTGTAAGAATTGCAAAGCGCTGCTTTTGAAAAATAATGGATCGTTCGGCACCTATGATGAACGAGCAGAAGATCAATCGAGTTATAAGGTCTACTCAGTCGAGCTTCGCGAGGGGGCATATTATCAGGGCGATATTAAGCTTGAAGGAATGCTTCCTCCAATGCCGCCTGCCCATTTCGATCGCTGGAGTAAGGAATGGGGAATACCTCCCCAACTCGAGCTTGATAAAGACGGGAAGCTTGTATTTAAAAATAGCACGAAGGTTTTTCCCGTTTATTAACGGCTGTGAAGGTGTCCCGTTTATACGGCGGCACCTTCGTTTTTTTAAAATGAAATTATAGAGGGATAAAAAATAAAAAGTTACCAACTACTGTTTTGTTTTTTTACAGAATTCACCAAAAGGAAATTAAAACGGCTCGCCTATATGGGCGAGCCGGATTTGTGATGCAACGATGCATCAGATGGCAAAGAAAAATTATAAATGTTTTGCCAGCCCATTGATTCTTCAAGTCGAATGAAGGCTAAGCCAGGGTGTCTGTAATGCACGTTGTGCGCATCGACAGCAAAAGCGTGCACATGCTCGCCGGTCGATGTGCGTACGAGTTCTACAGGCGGCTGAAGAAAATAGCAGCCTTCTCGATAGAGCGATTCAGTATTGATAGCAGCTGCTTCGCGAAGTTCTTTGGTCGTCATGCATATCTCCTGAATTATTAATCCACAATCTGCATAAAAATGCAATCAAACTTTTTAAAATCAATTCTCTATAGTGACAAGAATACGTGCTCATGTTACAACAAGAATGGAGGCAGCAAAGTGGAAGAGGCTGGAGCGAAAATTGCTGTTGCATGCATTGTTTTGAGGGATGACAACTGGATCCTTCTCGGGCTTCGAAAGGGAGCTGCTGTCGGAAACGGCACATGGGGCTTGCCCGGCGGCCATCAAAAATTTGGTGAAAATTTTAAAGATGCAGCCAAAAGGGTATTAAAGGAGGAAACAGGACTCACGGCTAAGCGGCTCTATCTCAAATCGATCATCAATGACTACCATGCTGATCGCGGGGAACACTATCTACATCTGCTTTTTGTCATCGATGTATTTGAAGGAAAGCCCTCGGTTCTGGAAATACACAAGTGCGCAGGCTGGAAATGGTTTCCCATCGACGGTCTGCCAGAAAATCTGTTTTACGGGCATCAATCCTGCATTACTGCTTACAAAGACAATGAAGAATTTGTCGATTTCAAACCCGCCTCATAGAGGCGGGTTTCTTTTTTCTAGCCGATTTCTGTATACTTATGCAGTCAAGCTTATTTTTTTTATATATGATTTCAAAAGGGGAAATGAAGCAGATTTTTACATTGAAAGAGTGGGAAAAAGTCCTTGAGGAATCAAAGCTGGCCCCCCTTGTCGTCTATAAGCACAGCATCACCTGCGGAAGCTGCCGCCCAAGCTTTCGAGAGATGCAAGAGGCGGTGAGCTATGGAGAGATTGTGCAGCCAATCTATTATGTGATCGTGCAAGAATCGCGAGAACTTTCGGACCGGATAGCTGATGACTTGGGGTTGGAACATCAGACGCCTCAAGCAATTGTTGTATTGAATAAGCGGGCCTGCTATGCAGTCGATGAGGATATTAGCGCTGCGGATATTGCTGCAAAAATCGAAATGATCTCCGAGGCGCATAAAGAACTTTTCTCTGAGGAATGATAAATAAAAAAAGAGCGTGCCTGCAAGTAAATGCGGCACGCTTTAATTAGACATTGATCAGAAAGCCTGCAATCTGCTCGTTTCGCGGCAGATACGAGAGTATCTCGACCCATTCGCGAAAATTGAAAGCAACCGAATCCACCTGCCTTTTGATATCACTCGGCAGTTGTGGCGAGACTGCTGCCATTTGATAAAAGGTCATGCCAGCTTCAATGCCGACGCGGAGTTCGAAGGAGTCGAAATCAACTTCTATTCTCGTGTTCCAAACCCTTCTCATTCCTGCATAGACAAGCCCGACGATCACAAGCGCCTGGTCGCCGGCCGATTGAAGCCTGAACGGGTCTTCGCGACATCCGATATTGAATAAATAACGATTGCACAGGTCCTTGATGTCGCTCATATCGCTGATAGCAAATTGCGTGTAGCGTTCGCGAATAGGGTTCCCGAATGCGTTCGAAATGACTTGCGAAACGTACGGGACATCCTTTCCAAGATTACTGAAATAATCGATCGACGCACCCACAGGGCTTTTCAAAATTTCACGAATGCTGATTTCAACGAATACTCGGGAGAGCGTTCTCTCCATAGGTGCGATTTTTAGCGTCTGGTCCATAAAGGCTCCTTCCAACCTCAACAGTATCCCTCTTCAAAAAAAGAGTCAAATGAAAAGCCCGAACGCATCAACGCGTCCGGGCTTAGTTTAGGCTTCTGCGATTTCGTCGTAGAGCCTCTGATGTTGGTCGCTCATAATGAGCAACCTATTGATTTTCATGTCAAGAAGCATAGCAGCTTCTTTACGGCAGAGCGGTTCAGATATCTGGTCTCCGTTCTTCATAAGAACCAACCCACCGGGCATCTTCCTAAAGTAAAAATAATTTGTTGTCGTATGGATGGGCTTCTCACCCATTTCAGACAAAACCAAAATTGACATTAATTCCTCCTTTTTAATAATAACATTAATGAATTTATTGTCAAATATATCGAGAAAACATTTGCGACCCCATTCCAAACACTCTATAGTTAGCCTCATGTCACCGATATCATTCCGCATCGAAGGGAATCTCAAAGCTAAGGCCGGCACTTCGCATATGAGGCTTGGGCGCGCGGGCGTGATTACCACTCCTCATGGAGAGATCAAAACTCCTGCATTCGTTACAGTCGGCACCAAGGGAACGGTAAAAGGAATTTCTCCTGAAGAGCTTCAAGGTGCGGGTGTGCAA
>DAIPMQ010000058.1:0-3526 GCA_036768625.1 Parcubacteria group bacterium | reverse complement strand
ATTAAAAGCTTCAAATAAAGAAAAGGGCACTCATGAAATCGGAGTGCTCATTTTTTTAAAAATTTTATTATTTAGAAATGAGAACTCAGTTAAAAATATTTTTTGATACGAAAATTTTAAAACTTCGAAATAAAAGTTTTTCGATGGACATTACAAGGCCCTAATAATCTCAACTGCTCAGCGTGCCTCTTCGTCCCGTATCCCTTATGAACCTCAAATCCGTACTCGGGATATTTTTTCGCAAGGCGAACCATACGGGCGTCACGAGTGACTTTTGCGATGACTGAGGCGACGCTAATTTCTAAAATTAAATCGTCGCCTTTGATGATAGTTTTTTGGCGTGTGAATTCAGCAGGAGCCTTGAGGCTACCGTCCAAAAGAATTTCGGAAGTCTCAGGATTTATTTTTAATTGCTTTAAAGCTCGTGCAACAAGCGAGCGGATAGTAGGAGCAATTCCCTTTTTGTCGATTATCGTGTTTGAAGCAAAGACCACGTCATACACCAGATTCCCTTTTGCTGCCTCTTCCTTGATTACTTTTGCCCACTTTTCGCGCGCAAGTGCTGAGAGTTTTTTGGAATCGCGGATTCCATTAAAAACCCGCCGAATATGCGCCTTTTTCTCCAACGCGACACACAAAGCTCCCACCGCTACGGGCCCGGCAAGAGGACCGCGGCCTACTTCATCAATGCCCACCACGAAGCGCGGTTTTCTGTAAGCTTTCGATTGGAGTGCCATAAAGTTATACTATCACTATTATGAGCGAAACTAAGAAATTCACCCACCTTCATACTCATAGCCACTATTCCCTCCTCAACGCTCTGCCGCAGATTCCCGACCTTGTTAAGGCGGCAAAAAAGGCAGGCATGGAATCCCTTGCTCTCACTGACAACGGCAACATGTATGGAGCCCTTGAATTCTACAAGGAATGCAAGAAGCAGGGTATCAAGCCTATCTTAGGCATCGATGCGTATGTTGCCGCTCGCACCCGCTTCGACAAGCAAGGGGGTATCGACAATCAGCGCACACGACTCATTCTCCTTGCCAAAGACGAGGCGGGTTATCACAGCCTCCTGAGGCTTGTCACTGATTCTTTCCTCGAAGGTTTCTATTACAAGCCGCGCATCGACCAGGAGATCATCGAAAAATATAAGGAAGGATTGCTCTGCATCTCCCCTTCTTTTTCTGGAGACATAGTCCAGGCGCTTAAGCAAAATGACATGGAGAAAGCGGAGCGGCTGGCTTCGTGGTATCAATCAACATTCGGCAAAGAAAATTTTTATATAGAAATTACCCATCATCCTGAGATCCAAAACCACGAGGAGAATATGAATGCTTTGGTAAAGTTCGCGCAAGCCAATAAAATTCCCATCATGGCCGCGCACGATGTGTATTACCTCAAGAAGGAAGACAGCAGAGCGCGAGAAGTTCTGATGTCGATCCAAAACGGCGGCGGCCGATCTGAACACATCTCAGACTTCGACAATGACGAGGATTTCTCATTTATTGATGAAAAAACGGCAAACAAATATTTCAAATCCCTCCCCGAAGCGCTCGAAAACACGCAGAAAATTGCCGATATCTGCAATCTTGATATCGAATTAGGCCATTGGATGTTCCCCGAGATATCCATTGCAAGCGGCCTTTCTCCCGATGACGAGCTGCGGCGCATTGTCTTTGAAGGCATTGCAAAGCGCGGCCTCATGGAGACGCCAGAGGTGCTGGAGAGGATAGAGTACGAGCTCAAGGTCATCAGCGACAAAGGCTATGCAAAATATTTCCTCGTCGTTTCCGATCTCCTTGATTACGCTCATAGTAATGGCATCCTCACTACAATCCGAGGCTCAGTCGGCGGATCGCTCGTAACTTATCTCGCCTTCATCACGAACGTCGATCCTCTTGTCTACAAGCTGCCCTTTGAGCGATTCTTAAATCCTGAGCGTCCTTCTGCCCCCGATATTGATATGGACTACGCCGACAACCGCCGTGACGAGATGATTGCGTATGCAAAGCAAAAATACGGTACAGACCGCGTGGCTCAAATAGGAACGTTCGGAACGATGGCTGCACGCGGAGCTGTGCGCGATGTCACGCGCGCTATGGGTTTTGCCTACGGAGTCGGTGACCAAATCGCAAAGCTTATCCCTATGGGCTCGCAGGGCTTTCCTATGACAATCGAGCGCGCGATCAAGATCGAGCCTGATCTGAAAAAGCTCTACCAAAGCGACTCCGATACAAAGACGATCATCGACATGGCCATGAAGATCGAAGGCTGCGCAAGGCATATTTCGGTTCATGCTGCTGGGGTAGTCATAGCGCCGAGCCCTCTGACCGATTTCGTCCCTCTCCAGCTCGATCCGAAAGGTGAAGGAAAGGTAATTACCCAGTACGACATGCATTCGGTCGACGAAAACGCAGCAGGCCTTCTTAAATTTGATTTCCTCGGCATTAGAAATCTCTCTATTCTTGCCGATGCTGTCGTACTGGTAAAAAAAATCGAGAACAAAGAAATCGACATCGAAAATATTCCTATCGATGATGCGAGGACATTCGAAATGCTCGCTCGCGGAGAGACGATCGGCCTCTTCCAGCTGAATGGCACCGGCATGACCCGCTATCTCATGGATCTTCGCCCCACGAGCATATTCGACATCAACGCAATGGTTGCGCTCTATCGCCCAGGACCCATGGAAATGATCCCCGACTACATCAAGCGCAAGCATAATCCAAAGCTTGTGAAATTCTTAGATCCCCGCATGCGCGACATCCTCGACCAGTCATACGGCATTATCACGTATCAAGACGACGTCATGCTTATCGCGATCAAGCTGGCGGGCTATACATGGCTCGAAGCAGACAAGCTCCGCAAAGCCATGGGGAAAAAAATTCCGGCGGAAATGGAAGCCCAAAAGACAAAGCTTCACGAAGGCTTCCTCAAAAACGGCCTCTCGGAAGCTAAGGCGGCCGAGCTTTGGAAGCTCATCGAGCCTTTTGCTGCATACGGCTTCAACAAAGCGCATGCCGCAAGCTACGGAAAAGTCGCGTATCAGACCGCTTATATGAAAGCGAACTTCCCCGCTATCTATATGTCGGCGGTCCTTACTGCAGAATCCGGCAATATCGAAACGGTTGCCGAGGTCATCGCAGAGTGCAAGAGAATGAAGATCCCCGTACTGCCGCCAGATATCAATGAGAGCTTTGGAGGATTCACTGTAATTAAAAATTCTGAAGGCGATTCAATTCGCTTTGGCTTAACGACTATCAAAAATTTTGGTGAAGGCATCGGCACTGCAATCATCGAAGAGCGGAGCAAGGGCAGGTTCAAGACGCTTGCAGAATTCCTCGATCGCGTGAAGAACAAGAATCTCAACAAGAAGTCTCTTGAGGCCTTGATCAAATGTGGCGCGATGGATGCTTTCGGAGAGCGAGGCGCCTTACTAGCCAATCTCGAAAATATTATTGCCTATAATAAGGAGCGGAACGGAGCAATCGAAGCGTGCCATGGCGGCCGCTTCGACCCCGGCCAA
>DAIPMQ010000057.1:0-3576 GCA_036768625.1 Parcubacteria group bacterium | reverse complement strand
TCGGCGTTCTGAAATATTGCGGAGCCGCCATAGAGGACGGGAATTTCGAAAGCAATCTCCTTGCCGAAGAGCCCGAGAAGAACTTTGCGAATATACAGGAGCATTTCATAAAGCTCTCTGCCATTCATAGCCTTATTGTCTTTTCGGCCGATCGCCCACACTGGCTCATAAGCAAGGATGATTTTTTTTATTTCTTTCTTCGAAGCAGACGAAATGGAATTCTTGAGCTGCTCTGCAACCACTTCAAGGTATGCCCCTTCATCATCCCGAACCAATTCGCCAAAGCAGACAATCGGCGTAAGCCCGTTCGTCAATGCCAGAAGAAGCTTCCTGCTCACCTGCTCATCCGTCTCGCCCAGAGCCCGACGCTCAGAATGTCCGATGATCGCGTAGCGAGCGCCTGTCTCACGTGTTTGAGCCGCCGAAATTTCCCCGGTGAACGAGCCTGAAGCTTCCCAAAATATATTCTGAGCTCCGAGTGCGATATTTTCATTCGAAAGCTCTGCGAGCGGACTTAGATAAACGAAGGGCGGACAGATCACCACATCAGTGCTCTTCAATTTTGAGGCTGACTTTTTTATCTGCTTGAAAATTTCTTTAGCTGTTTCGAGCGACTGGGGATTCATCTTCCAGTTTCCAATCACAATTTTTCGTCTTTTTTTCATCCCGTTAGAAATAGGAAATAGCTGACATTTCCGTAATTATGTAATTTTTAATTATTTCTCCCGCAAGTTTGTTCAATACTGATCAATTTACATGCACATTGAACGATTTCTGACGGGATTCATAGAAATTAGTATATCATTAGGCGTCGTTCGAGTCCCTGATCGGCAACCACCTCGTTGATAGAACATCTCGCTCGAGACAGGTCGATAACAGCGTATTTGATATAGTATAAATATGAATAAGAAAATTTCTGGCGGCGTGGTACACGATCTGCCAGCGGATTTGCAAAAAGTTCTCGCAGCCGACGATAAAGCTTTAGCAGCATTGGAAAGTATTACATCCATTGCTCGCAACGAATGGATCTGCTGGACCATTTCAGTCAAGAAATCTGAAACGCGCCGAGAACATATTGAGCGAGTATGCCCTGAGCTTAAAGAAGGAATGCGCCGCCCGTGCTGCTGGGTGGGATGCGTCCATCGAAAGGATAAAGCATTGAGTCCTTCACAAAAATTCGTACTCGGCATGCGAAGCAAAAAGAAAAATAGGAATTAAATCACTGCGACTCTGAGTTTATAGAAGTTCTAACCTCGTCCCGACTATCCTTCAAAAATGAAAATGGTGAAGAACTTTCAGATTTAAAAGCCGTTTAGAAAGAATTGAAAAGAGAAATGAACAGTATTCATATATAGTGAAATGAGACTTCAATATTCTAACAGCAAAATGCACCGAATATGAAAGTTATATCTCCTTCCACGTCACAATCTGATATTGGCTTGAAGTGACCGGAAATGACGGCGGCGGACCATAAAGAAGATTCGCATCGTAATTGAGAATTCTGGTTGCATATCCCGTGCCGTCCGTATAGGCAAACCCATAGCGCTGGTTCGTTGCAATCATGCCATAAAGCGTCAGAGAACTGCGAATATAGCCCGTACCACACTGCGAAGCATAGTAGAAGCGTCCCGCTCTGCCATTTTGGGCGACGATCGCTGCATCGATTTCAAAACTGTCATCGCTTCCGAAGCCAACATTAAAATCGTTCTGTGCAACAAGCGCTAATACATCCTGACCATCGTAATTGGTGTATTTGAGATTTGTATTTACTGTAATCGATGTGCGGGTGGAAACATTGTCAGGAAAGCGGCCGGAAGCGATTGTGAGCTTCGCCGTATTGATCTGCCCATCAACCCATGCGTTGTCCTCGACGAAAATAATGCCGTTTGCCGGAAAAGCATACGTACCGAGAAGAGTTTGGTTTTGAATAGTCCAGAATCCCCAGCCGGCAGTGCCCGAAGGATTGGAGCTGTTCAAGCAATTGGATTTCGGAGTTGTAAGGGACGTTACTTTGTAGAGTTTGAAAGTATCATTTGTTGCAAGCACGATATGATAGCCAAGCGCTCCTGAGCTTGAATAATAGGCTCCCCCCGATTGCGCCTGTGATTTCATCTGGGAAAGATTCAAGGTAAGGCCGGCAAAATCTACGACTGGTACTGGAAATACTCTGCCTGCCATAAAAACATCGGGGCGCGCCGGAAGGGCTGTCGGCGGAGTTGGGTCTTGCGGCGACACCATCGTATACACCCCATACTGGCTTGGACCACCGTAGTCAGGATCGACATATGTCGATTTCGCGCTTGAAATTATATTGTGCGCAATGCCGTCGAAATGTATGCCGCCATTTGATTGTATCGGCCCGAACACTTCTGTTCCCGAGCCAAAGCGCATATCTGCATTTGCGACCACTGCATATTTTGCAAGCGATGGAATGGCAAGCTGGACTGATATCGTTCGTGCGACTCCAGGATCCGAATCAACAGTGCCTTTTGATTGCACTGTCACTATCGTTGAACCTATGGGAGGAGGAGTAATCGTAAGTGTAAAACTGCCGATCTTCGTTCCAGTCTTATCGGTGAAGCTATGAACATACGGACCGGCATGGCCTGTGCCATCCTGATAATCCGCTTGCGCATGCGCGAGATGCCAGCGATAGTAGTCGATGCCTGCTTCAGCGATCTGTATTGCCTGCTCCCGCGTCACGGAGCGCCGTGAGGCTTTAATGCTTGTTGCGACTCCCACCGAAAGAGCTGTCATGAGAAGCACGGCAAGCGATGCAAAGACGATGACTTGGATGAGGATAGAGCCGCGGGCATTTATTTTTTTCGGGTACAAAATTCTTCTCATAATAAATGAATTATAAATTGTCTTTGAGATTTCGTATCGATGCCTCGGTCGTAATCTCATAGGGAATAGAAATGCGGTTAGGGTCCGGATTCACCAGAACAATCGCTTTGATAAGCCGGATGGAACTTAATGTTACAGGCTGCGCGAGAGGCGATGAAGTTCCGGTATAAGTGGTGTCGAAATATTGGAATACGCTTGAGGTGCTCACCACGCTTGTGAGCACTGTTTTTATAGACTCAGTGCTCGTGCTATAGACCAATGGCGTACCCGTAGGTTTCACTACTCCCTTCTTTATCGTGCTGCCTGAAAGAAAATATCGTATTCTTTCCTTCAAGCCGTCATTATCCGCGTCGCTATAAAAAATAATTTCCGTCGAACTCGCCTCTTCGATGGGGAACGCTCCCAAGCTCGACGGAGATGCTTCACGCACTTCGGCAGAAAACGATTTCAATATCGCACGCGCGCCCAACTGAAAATTAAGGTTTCCTTGAAAATTTTGCGCCAGCGAGAAAACATCCTTTTGAAAAAGCGACACCGCACTCAAAATCAAAAGCATTATCCCGATGCTCACCAGGAGTTCGGCAAGAGTAAACCCTTTCTGTTCGCGATTCTTCATTCTCTTTAGTATATATTCTAAATCGATTTTTTGCTGGAAAAAGACTGCTCCCTGCGCACCTCTATATTCAGTTTGCTCTGTCCTGAAATCTAAGGAGTTAATGTGGCAGTCAC
>DAIPMQ010000056.1:0-3729 GCA_036768625.1 Parcubacteria group bacterium | reverse complement strand
AAGACAAAGCAATAGGCCTGGTGGTTGGAGCGAACGACGCGGCCGCGGAGCTGATGCAATTGGGAGAGGCCGAAGCGTTCTGCACCCTCGATGATTATCATTGTCGCGTTCGGCACATTCACGCCAACCTCGACTACGGATGTAGCGACAAGAATATTGATTGTGCCTTTTGAAAATTCTTCCATTATGCGCTCTTTTTCTTTTGGAAGCATTTTGCTGTGGAGAATTCCTATCTCATATTCCGGGTAAACGGATTTCTTGAGCCTTTTGGCTTCTTCTTTTACGGATTTAACGTTCAGCGCAAGCTCTTTGAGCGGGTCAGGTTCATCGAGGCGTGGGCAGATGACATACAGCTGGCGGCCTTCCTTAAGTTTTTCTCTGATCTCTTCGTATGTCGCATCGCGTTTGTCGGGTGTTACGATCGTAGTTAATATCGGCTTGCGGCCCTCGGGCATAGCATCAAGAAGAGTAAGATCGAGATCTCCGTAAATAGTAAGCGCGAGCGTGCGAGGGATAGGGGTCGCTGTCATTGAAAGCAAATGCGGAGATATTTTTTCTTTTGTAGCGAGTTTTTGGCGCTGAGCCGTACCGAAGCGATGCTGCTCGTCTATTACGATAAATGCAAGATGCTTGAACTTCACTGATTTGTAAATGAGCGCATGCGTGCCGATGAGCACGGAAATTTCGCCGCTCGCGACCCATTTCAGAAGCTGAGAGCGCGAAATATCGGTCCACGAGGCGGGGTTCACTTTGGAAGGGAATTTCCTGCAGCCTGACCCTGTGATAAGGCCAATCGAGATTGGCATATGCTTGAAATATTTTATGAATGATTCGAAATGCTGCTTTGCAAGAATTTCGGTGGGCGCCATATAGGCGACTTGAAGCGTGCCGAAATTCTGCCCCTTTGGACGGGAAGCTACAGCCGCGTAGGTCGTGGCGGCTGCAACAGCTGTCTTGCCGGAGCCCACATCTCCTTCGAGAAGCCGAGACATCGGAAAGCCTCGCTTGAAGTCTTCGAGAATTCGGGCGATAGCGCGCGTTTGTGCTTCAGTAGGCTTGAAGGGGAATCTCGAAACGAATTCTTCGATGTGCTTTTCAGTTTTATCTATCACAAATGCATCGGTCTTGCGCCATTCCAGCCTATCGCGCTGTTTTGATATCTGAATAAAGAACATTTCTTCGAATCCGAATCGCTTGCGTGCAGCGTCTGCATCCTGCTTCTTCAAAGGAGTATGCACCCAGATAAGAGAGGTTTTAAGCGAAGGCAGGTGATACTTTTGGAGAATGTCAGGAGGGATGGGATCTATAAGCGAGTCGAGTGCTCCAGACTTAACTATTTTAATAATCGAATGATAGATCCAATTTGAAGTTATGCCCTGCGCTTCGGAATAGATAGGATAGAGTGAGTGGGATTCGCCGTCTTCGCCGAAAAGCGAATTGCCGACTGCAAGAGGCACCTTGTCTGTTTTCTCAATTTTAGGATTGGAAAGGTACAGCTTGCTTTTGCGGGACGTCACTTTGCCCTCGACACGCACCAGCTGACCTTCAAAAAACATTTTTGCCAAATATGGCTGATGAAACCACACTGCTTCGACAGAGCCGCTGTCATCTGAAATAGTTGCTGTTGCCATAGGAATCTTTTTCGTCCAGGCTTTTTTTGCTTCAAGCTTGGAGATTTTCCCGTAAAAGACTGCAGACTCGCCTTCAAGAGCGCTTCCGATATTTCTCACGTCAGCGATATCTCCATAGCGGAAAGGGAAATGATAGAGCAGATCGCGAGCCGTTTTCAATCCGAGCTTCTCAAGCCCTTTCTTTTGGATTTCGCTCAATCGGAATAGCTGGTGTAAAAATGTATCAGGGCTCATTGATTTTTGACCAAAGTGGAAAAATGATTAATGGGTGCTTGAACTTGCAGACATAGATGAACTGGCATCTTGGGGCAGAGTGCCGTCTTCAAATAGTGGCGCATTTTTTTGAGGTACAGTCGCCGGGCATTTTTGAAAATTGCATGATGGGGCGCTGCGATGGACAAGCGAGCCATCGCTGCATTTCTCTATGTCCGCAGGGCAGAATGATTGCTGCTTCATATGTGTTTCGAGCTGGTCTTCTGAAGGACCTTTTGTTGCATATCTGAGCGCAAAAGTACCTCCTATGAGAAGCACAAGGAAAGCACTGATTACCATCATTTTGTTTTTTATATTTTTCCTCATATGCGCGGATGCGGATAGTATACTCCAGCTTAGCCTCATTAATCCACAAAGTACAAGGCGCCGGTTTTCTGCAAAAGGCCTTCGCTCAAAAGCTCGTCTGCTGTTTCTGAAGCTTTGGCAAGCGGCATAGGTATGGCAGCAGCGATCTTTTCGGCAGAGCTTAATTGATTCTCGATTATATATGTAAGCACTTTCGATCTTAGCTCGCGATGGGAGCCTTTGAAAGGAGATTGACGGGAGTGGTGCGAGCTTCTGCGATTTGGGTTCGTCTGCGTTCTTTTAAGCATAGCCCCATAGTCCATAAGGGCGTAATACCATTCTCGCGGATTTTCATGGTCGAGGGTTGCCTCAATCAGTGGAAAAAGTTCTTTGTCGTTAATTTTTTCTTTCTGCGGGAAAAAGAAATGGAGATACACGCTTCGGATGTTTGTTTCAATAAAGGGAGTAGGAATATTATAAGCAAATGCGAGGAGAGAGCCGGAAGTATTGGGTCCGATTCCCGGAAGAGCCTTGAGAAGGGACGCGTTTTTCGGCAAGGTGCCTCCGTGCTCTCGAATAATAATTTCCGCAGCGCGTTTCATATTGAGGGCTCGGCGATTGTAGCCGAGGCCTTTCCATTCCATTAAGACTTCTTTGAGTGAAGCACCTGCAAGCGCTTTAAAAGTAGGGAATTTCTTGATGAAATTCTTATATTTCGGAATTACCCGTAATGCCTGGGTCTGCTGAAGCATTATTTCTGATATAAAAATTTTGTAGGGATGAGTGATATTGCGCCATGGCAGATCGCGGCGATATTCCAAATAGTATGACCATATTTTTTGCTTAAAGGATGTCTGGTTCATTTGATTACTCTATCGAATGTTTCCCAAACTTAAAAGAGGTATGAAAAACGCCCTGCAGGAGTATGCAGGGCGGTTCTAAATCTATTCTCTCTTCATTATTTCCAAAACCTTGGACTTTGTGAAAAAGGAATAGCCGAGTGAACAGAAAATTATCGAAAAAAGAACCACATTATAGGCGCTGTGGTGCAGCGTCGAAAGCGCAAGGCCGCCGATCTGGTATTGATGGGCAAACCAGAATCCCGTAATGGTGGCGCTAATTCCTGCTCCAACGCTGGCTCCCACCAATACACAGTGGATCAGTCCAAACAAAATGCTGGCCGTTATGACACCATAGAGCGCGCCCAACTGTTTTCTGAAAATTACTTCTTCAAGTAGGGCTAAATAGGGAATATTCGCAATCATCGCAATCATGCAAATCGGTCCTAAATACTTTGCTCTTGCCGGCATGAGAAATTTTTTGAGCCATGCGGGGAAGAGAGACCACCCTAATACTGGGACGACCTTCGCCAAATTGCGGAACACTATAATGCTGAGGGCCACAAAGCACGAATTCTCGACCAGCATCAGGAGCGTTATTCCTTTGAATATTTTCATCTCCACAATTCGGAATGGAGCATGCAGTGTCACCTTCAGCATTAACAGAATGAAGATAAAGCAATATACCTCCGGCAACAACA
>DAIPMQ010000055.1:541-3860 GCA_036768625.1 Parcubacteria group bacterium | reverse complement strand
GCTTCAGCACCTAGGTCATGCCTCTTCATCTTGAAAGAGCGCTTAATTCCTGGTAGGCTTCTTTTGTAACGATCATCCCCAAAGTGCTGGGGTAGCTGTCTTGGTTGATAACATGCGAGATGAGGGCGTTAAACTATAAGAGTTTGATTACAAAGTGCTGGGGTAGCTCAGTTGGTAGAGCATTCGCCTGAAGAGCGAAGGGTCACCGGTTCGACCCCGGTCCCCAGCACTTTGGAATTAAGCCTCGACCCGGTTCTCAGCACAATTGAAATAGACCAGAATATTCTGGCTTTTTACTCATATTACGAATTATTTTGCTATCCACATTTATCTATACATCTCCATCCCAAACCATATTTCCCCTATATACTTAAAGCATATGATGCTGCGGGAAATGTCGGGCAGCAGAGCATTACGGTGAATAAGTAACGAGTGCTTGCCTGGAGAGACTTCTGGGAAACATACAAAAAGGCCGATCATGTTGATCGGCCTTTTTGTATGTATTGTTTTTAGGTATTGCTCTTTACTTTCAATTTGGTTGCTCGGTTTTTATCCAGTTTGGGAAGCTTTATGATGAGAAGGCCGTATTTTTCCATGGCCTCTGCGCCATCCGGGTCAATTTCATGAGGAAGTACGATAGAGCGGGAGAAGGTGCCCCAATAGAGCTCCTGATGGAAAAAATCATCTTCGCGCACCATGCGGCCTTGTTCGCGCTTTCCTTTGATGGTGACCATATCGCGGGAAATAGATACATCTAGGTCTTCAGGCTTTACTCCGGCGACCATCGTTTTGATGACAATGTCGTTATTATCCTGGTATACGTCGACAGCAAGCTGACCGTCTTCTTCCTGCTCTTCTGCCACAGCCATCCATTGTGGCTGGTGCAACGCAGCGCCACTGCCCGATATAGGCCGCTCATTCTCCTCGTCGACTTCGACTGGCTCATCGTCCGGTTCGTCGATCTTGACAGCGCCAGTCAATCTTTCAAAAAACGATCTCTTATTGTCTCTAAGCATGATTTTTTTGGTGAGGATACAAAGTTTTTACTTTTTCAAATAATAACATGAGCACGATAATCGCGAGCCAAACGATGCTGAAGGTTCGGAGCGCGGTCTCATTTGTCCCATTCATTATAAATAAATTAAAGATTGTATGCAATCCGGTGGCGCTGATAACTCCAAGCGCGGCATAGACGAACTTCCACATCTTATTTTTATAGAATGACAGCGCGATGAAAATGCCAAGCGTGCTCGATGATACAACATGAAGAAGGCTGGCTCCCATGAATCTCAGATTTCCCGTCGTGATCGATTGAAGGATTTGCCCGTGAAGGATAGGATTAAGCAGAAACAGCGTATTTTCCATAGCAGAAAAGCCCAATGCAGCCGTAAGCATATAAATAACGGCATCGATGGGTTCGTCATTCTCTTTGAAGCGAAGCGCTGCAAAAATGCATGCAAAAAACTTGAATGCCTCCTCGAAAAAAGCCCAGAGCAGGACTGTATTGGTGTTCGTCACGGCCATTGATCGTGCAGTGTAGATTTCCAAAGGCAGGACAAGTATGACGGCAATCATTCCTCCCAGGAAGGCCATTGCAATGCGGAATTTGGGCTCAGGATGCTTTGCATCTTCCCGCAGCCAGAACATGAGCCAGAGGAGCGCCGGGAGAATTCCGCCTATTGATGCTAATATCCACGTTTCAATCATAAGTTGCAAACTTTCCTAATTTGGCGAATTTCTTCGTTGAGTGCCTCGTATGCTCTTCACCCTATAAAGCATACGGCTCGTTCACCCCCCGAGCCTCGCGCCTCGAACTTCATCCAAATCTGCAGGCTTTAGTTATTTACTTTCTGTGTTTTTAATGGGCCAAGTTTCGACCATGAGTAATTTCTGCGAATCCTTATGCGGAAGCATCGACCAGATCTCTTCGGTAATAAACGGCATGAATGGATGCAGGGCTTTGAGAGAATTGGTCAGAATATGCATCAATATATATTGAGTTGCAAAACGGGTCTCTGCATCATCCGCGAGGAATTTCTTGCTCTCTTCAATAATAACATCGGCAAACGTATGCCAGAAGTAATGATAGAGCTTTTCTCCAGCAAGGTAGAAGCGGTAATTTTCTATATCAGAAGTTATATCTGCAAGCAGTGTCTCAAATTCCTTAAGATAAGCGATATGCACAGCATATTTTCCAGTGTCAAGATTTTTTGTATCCGCAAGTTTTGCTCCAGGATCGTAATCTTCGCTATTTTGGAGCACGAACCGGGTCGCATTCCAGATCTTATTTGCGAAGTTTTTATACGCCTTTACCTTTGCAAGGTCAAATGTGCTGTCATTGCCCGGACCAACGCCCACAATAAGAGCCATTCTTAAAGCGTCAGTGCCATACTGCTCGATAATTTCCAAGGGGTCAATTCCGTTATTGAGCGATTTGCTAAACTTCTGGCCGTTCTTATCGCGAACAATTCCATGTAGGTAAACTGTTTTGAATGGAATAGCTCCGAGATGGAATCCGGACATGAGAACCATGCGTGCAACCCATGGGAAAAGAATTTCATACCCCGGCGAAAGAAATGATGTCGGGTGGTATGTTGCAAGATCTGCAGTTTTCTCAGGCCATCCTAATGTAGAAAATGTCCAAAGTCCGGAAGAAAACCATGTATCGAGAGTGTCTTCGTCTTGCACCCAGCCATCGCCTTCGGGCGCCTCTATGCCGCAGTAGATTTCTTTTCCCTTATACCACACAGGAATTCGATGCCCGTACCACAGCTGGCGGCTTATGCACCAATCGCGCAAGTTATTGATCCAATGAAAATATATTTTGGAAAAACGGTCGGGGATTATGTTTATTTGTCCATGTGCAACAGATTTCTGCATTATTTCCTTGAGGGTAGCAGTGCTGCCGGAGGGAATATCCTTAATTGACGATTGCTCAAGCAAGAATTCCTTATTTACATCAATAAACCATTGAAGCTTCGGGAGCGGCTCGACAATAGCCCCTGTTCTCTCAGCTGTTCCTATGTTCTGCTCGACCTCTTTTGTGTCACTCAGCAAATTATTCGAGGCAAGCCATTCGACTATTTTTTCCCGAGCTTCGGCGACCCTCATTCCCTTAAAGGGTCCTTCGATGGATATCTTCGCATACTCATTTATTACAGAAACAACGCCTAAATTATGCCGCTTGCCAATTTCCCAGTCAATGAAACTGTGCGCAGGTGTGACACCGAGCGCTCCGGTGCCGAATTCGGGGTCAACTTCACTATCGCCGACGACTTTTATGGAAAGTTTCGTGCCAGCAAAATCAATTTCAAATGTT
>DAIPMQ010000055.1:0-531 GCA_036768625.1 Parcubacteria group bacterium | reverse complement strand
TGTTTTGCCGATGTATTCTTTGTATCGAGCATCGTCTGGATGAACGGCTACGCCAGTGTCTCCGAGCTTCGTTTCTGGCCGGGTCGTTGCAATTGAGATAGGGAAGTCGCTTGAATATTTAAAAGTATAAAGCTTCGATTTTCGCTCCTCGTATACTATTTCGTCATCAGAAATAGTCGTCTGGCCTTTCGGGTCCCAGTTGATGATCCGATATCCGCGATAAATAAGTCCGGCATCAAACATTCTCTTAAATGCCGTGCTCACTGCCGCCGATCTTTTTTCATCAAGCGTAAATGCTTCGCGACTCCAATCAAGCGAAGTGCCCATCGCGCGCACCTGCTTCTGAATTGTCGATCTGCTTCCATCAACGAATTCTTCCACTTTCTTAACAAATGCTTCACGACCGATATCATGCCGATTCAAACCTTCTTCCTTTTGGAGCATTTTTTCGACTTTGGTGTTTGTAGCAATGGCAGCATGGTCGGTTCCTGGAATCCATAGCGTACGCCGTCCTTTCATTCGATTAAATCG
>DAIPMQ010000054.1:0-3891 GCA_036768625.1 Parcubacteria group bacterium | reverse complement strand
CTGTACTTATATGAATTATGCTCATGCCTGCATCGATCGCCTTCTGAAAATCTTCGTCAGGCGTTCCGGAACCCCCGTGCAAAACCATAGGGACTCCTGCAGCCTGCCGCACGGCCGCAATACGCGGAATATCGAGGTGCGGATCCTTGCCCACCGCCATCATGCCATGGATATTCCCGACAGCCGGAGCAAAGAGATCAATGCCTGTCTCCTGCACAAAGCTTGCTGCATCTTCAGGCTGGGTGAGTGATGCAGGATCTAGAGAGACGCCTGCCGGAAGCTCAGTCAGGACTTTCGAGGACTGCCCAATATAACCCATCTCAGCTTCGATCAGCACGTCGCGGCCAGTCGAGCGCGCATAGTCAACGCATTGCTTGGTGATCCGCGCATTCTCTTCGTGCGTAAGCTTTGCACCGTCATATATTGCAGAATCATATCCAGCATCGATAGCTTCCTTAACTCTGTCAAAAGAATATGTGTGGTCGGCATTAAGATAGATCTGATAGTCATATTCATCGCGAATGCTCTTAACCAAAGCTGCAGCCTGGCGCACGCCGACAAAGTCGCGTTCGCCTTCCGAAACACCGATGATAACCGGCACGGAAAGCTCCCGAGCGGAACGGAAAACTGCCCAGAGCGCCTCGATATTTGAAATATTGAAATGGCCGATGGCGACTTTCTTCTGCTCAGCCTCGGCAATCGCTTCGCGTAAACTCTTTATCATTACTTGAATTTTAGCACAGTTGAGGCTGGAAACTATTCACAAGCTTGCGATTGCCTATGCTACAATTAATTTAAATTTAATCCTTAAGTATTATGGAACGGGCACCTTTTGATTTTGTTTCTATTGGCGACATCACGACTGACGCATTCATCCGCATCCAGGATGCCAGAGTTACCTGCGATGTGAATCATGAGAAATGCAGAATCAGCTTTGCGTTCGGCGACAAAGTCCCGTATGAATTCGTCGAGGAGGTGAAAGCTGTCGGAAATAGCGCCAATGCTGCGGTATCTGCAACGCGGCTCGGATTGAAGACCGCCTACATAGCCGATATCGGCGATGACCACAATGGCGGCGAATGCCTCGCGACGCTCACCAAGAACGGAGTCTCGACCGAATTCATCACAGTCCACAAGAATATGCCGACGAACTACCACTATGTTTTGTGGTTCGAAGATGAGCGAACGATTCTCATCAAGCAGCAGAATTATCCATATAAGCTTCCTGTACTTGAGCCGGCGCCTCGCTGGATCTATTTGAGCTCTTTGAGCGAAAATTCGCTTCCCTACCATCATGAGATTGCAGCATATTTAAAAAGCCACCCAGAAACAAAGCTCGCTTTCCAGCCTGGCACATTCCAAATGAAGCTCGGAGTTCAGGGTTTAAAAGATCTCTATAAGCTCTCAAAGGTGTTCTTTTGCAATGTCGAAGAAGCTCACAGGATTTTAGGCACATTCGAAAAACTAGAAATTCCAGTGCTTCTTACAAAGATGCGCGAACTTGGACCCGAAATTGTGGTTATTACCGATGGTCCAAAAGGCGCATACGCATATGATGGTGCTGAAGGATGGTTCATGCCTCCCTACCCTGACCCAAAGCCTCCCTATGAGCGCACTGGTGCAGGAGATGCGTTTGCATCAACATTTACAGCAGCGCTTGCCCTCGGCAAATCAATCAAAGAGGCACTTATGTGGGGACCGATCAATTCAATGTCCGTCGTTCAGCAAGTCGGCGCACAGAAAGGCCTCATTACGCGCGAGCAGCTTGAGAAATACTTGGCGGAAGCACCTCAAAACTATATCCCTTCAAAGGTCATGTAATAAATCTCGCAGCAATGGGGGATTTTTGCTATGCTTTGGAAAATATTTAAAATCTTTTGAAACACATAAAAGAAGTGATATCTTTAAATAGAGGTGATAGAATGTTACTGAAAACGGGTGGCGGATAATGCTGTGTGGCATTGCAGATCCGTAACAGAAAGCCGCAGCATGCTGCGGCTTTTTTATTCATTCAAAAGCTCAGGTTTCATTTCCTCGCTCACGAATGCGAACCGAGGCTGTTTGACTCCTTCATGCTCTACTTCTACTAGAAACATCTCGAGAGGCCGTACCCAATATTTTGCATTACTTTCATAAAGAGGCTCATACATAACAAGCAGCTCATCTGTTTCTGAATGTCGAGCAATCCCCCAGACTTTATACAATTTCTTATTTTTAAAATGGCGATATATGCCAAGCTTAAGATTTGTTTCCATTTTTTCTCTGAATTACTTTCCTCACTGCTTCCAAAATCGATTTCTCGCCCATTCCATAGTGCTCGATAAGCTCATCGGGAGTTCCCGACTGGCCGAATTGGTCGCGAACGCCGACGAATTCAACCGGCACAGGAAATGCTTCGGCGAGGCACTCGGCAATCGCGCTTCCCATGCCGCCACGGATCTGATGCTCTTCCACTGTGACTACTGCACCGGCTTCCTTTGCAAGAGAAACAATTACTTCTTTATCCAAAGGCTTGATAGTCGCAAGATTTAAAACCTTCACCCGCGCTCCTGTTCCCTCGAGCGTTTTTGCGACGCGCAACGCTTTGGCAACGAGTGCGCCGGTTGCAATAATGACAGCCTGAGGATTTTCAGTTGTCCAAAATACCTGCGATTTTCCTATTTCAAACAGAGTGTCTTCTGTCGTAATGATAGGCGATTTGTCGCGAGCAAGGCGAAGGTATACGGGAGTATTTGTCTTTGCCGCAGCGAGTGTTGCTTTTCTTGCTTCAATTGCATCACATGGAGAAATGACAACCATTCGGGGAACCACCCGCATGAGAGCAATGTCCTCGATTGCTTGATGTGTGCCGCCATCGGGACCCACCGAAACGCCTGCGTGCGAGCCCACAATCTTTACTGGCCTGTCGTTATAGGCAATCGTCGTGCGGATCTGCTCCCAATTGCGGCCAGGGCTAAACATCGCATACGAAGTGATAAAAGGAATTTTTCCAGCTGCTGCCATGCCGCTTGCAAGCGAAGCCAAATTCTGCTCAGCAACACCAACTTCGACAAAACGCTCTGGAAACTTTTCTTTAAAGAGATGCATCTGGGTCGATTCGGTAAGATCGGCACAGAGGCCGACAACATTTATATCCTGCTCTCCAGCCAATACGAAACCTTCTCCAAAACCTTTGCGAATTGCAACTTTTTCAACATCATCATTTAAAACTTTACTATTTAATTTTGCTTCTTCGTTTAACATAGGATTTGTCGAAGGCTCACATTTACCCAAGTCACGGATATTTTTCTGCTGAAAAATTCCGCGACCCCACCTCGCCCCGTCATGCTCCGGTCTTGCGAAGCTCCAAGTATTCGCTTCTCACCTTCTCCAAATCCTTTGCGAATAGGAACTCGCTCGACATCTTCTTGAAGGACCTTAGGATTTAATTTTGCGGAGTCGTTTAACATTTTATAGACCAGTAATTCTATCAAATCGATCGCAATATCCTGGTTCCGTTGTTGTATAAGTAAAAAAACAGTTCCTTATAGAAATATCCAGCCAAAGTGCAGCAACCAAAGCCAACCCAAGCACTACAATAAACCATATATATTTTTTTCGAAATAAATGAAAGAAAAAATAAAGAGAAAAAACCATCAAAAAAAGTGAAACTAGAAGGGAGAAAGAAGTAAAAGTTAAAATAGCTAAAAGAATACATACAATGCCTGCCCAAATTTCTATTTTATTTAAATTTTTCATTTTATTATTCATTCTCCCTTTTGAATTCTCCCACCCAAAGTCCGGAGCTCTTCAAGCGCGATCTTCGCTTGTTCGGCCTTTGGCGGTTCGCCCGGCATGTCTTGAATACCGGGCGGTGTGCCGTGCCAGCGGTAATCGCGCTCCATATATGAT
>DAIPMQ010000053.1:0-3919 GCA_036768625.1 Parcubacteria group bacterium | reverse complement strand
AATGCTATTATGGAAAGATGATTCGCAAGCCATTTAAAATCCTTTTTGCACTCGCTCTTTTGGCTGCTATTGTTTTTCTTGTTTTGGACGCATATGTAGACCATGTGGGAAGCGCGTACATTCTTTCTTCTCGTGAAAAGGCGCCGCATGCCGACGCAGCGATTATATTGGGGGCTGCCATCACGCAAGCTGGGACTCCAAGCCCTGTACTGGAAGACAGAATCTTGATGGCGGTTGCTCTCTACAAGCAGGGCATAGTGCCAAAGATCCTGGTATCAGGAAGCAATTCTTCAATCGCATATAATGAAGTCAACCCGGTGCGGAAGGTTCTTATCGATCAAGGAATTCCGCCGAAAGATATTTTCCTTGATCATGCAGGATTTGATACTTACAGCACCATGTATCGCGCAAAAGAAGTGTTCAAAGTGAATTCGGCTATAATTGTAACGCAGAGCTTTCATCTGCCGCGCGCCCTCTATATTGCCCGCAAGCTGGGACTTGAAGCATATGGCATTCCGGCAGATCGAAGCACGTACACGCTGAAAAATTATGTCCGGGAACTCCTCTCGCAGCCAAAAGCTTTTATAGACGTCGCAATGAAGCGAATACCAAAATTTGTCGGCGCTCCGATACCAATCACAGGAAATGGAACAACAACCTAAACACAGATATATAGATTTCTTCTATAGGTTCAGCCTTTTCGTCAAAGGAGCGAGCGCGCTTATCGAGATACTCGTCGGCGTTCTTACGCTATTCGTTACGCAAGATCTTATGTTGAGAGTGGCAACACTACTTACGCAGGATGAGCTGTTCGAAGATCCCAAAGACCTTGTTTCCCAATATATTTTGAATGTCGCTCATCAATTTTCTCTCGGCGGAAAAAAATTTGTCATTTTGTATCTCTTGAGCCATGGGATAATCCGGCTTATTCTTGTCATCGGCCTCCTTAAAAAGAAGCTCGAAGCGTATTACCTTTCGTTCATTGTATTCAGCGGTTTCATAATTTATCAGCTCTATCGATATTCGCATACGCGCTCCGCATGGCTTCTGGGCCTCTCTATATTCGACTTGTTCTTCCTGTGGCTCATATGGAAAGAATACACATATGTGGTGGCAAGAATTGCAGAAAGAAAATCGCTTCAGATGGCCGAGGAATGAAATCATTTGAGAAAAAAAGGGGCATTGACTCGTTCATTCCATTGTCATTCATTATTCATAGAAATGTGTTTGGTCTCGTAACAATGAAAAAAACTATCATACTTTTTGTCGGTCTTGTAGTTCTGGGAGTCGGATCTTACATTGCTCTTTCCGGCAGGGGGCATGCTCCGACGCAAGCAGGGAATCAAAACGCTTCCTCGACAATAGAAAAAAGCCCATCACGCGGAACGCCAGCTGAAACATACCAATCCACCTCGAGTCCGGCTGTGCAAGTCCATTTGAAATCCGTCGATCTTTCCAAGATTAAAGGCGGCCCCATGCTTTCGTTCAATTTTGATGATGGGCTTCTTTCTGCCTATGAAAAAGGCCTCCCTATTTTTAACAAAGCCGGATTCAAGACTACCCAGTACATCATCACGCAAGCCTTTAGTAAGGTTAATTATGTAAACAAGCAGCAGGTACTTGAGATGAGCGCAGAAGGGCATGAGATCGGCGCTCATACCAGAACCCATCCCCATCTCACAACGCTTTCGGAAGCTGCGGCACAGGACGAGATCATCGGCTCGAAGCAAGACCTTATCGATATGGGAATAACTCCGACAACGTTTGCATATCCTTATGGCGACGAGAATCCTACAGTGGAAAATTTGGTAAAACAGGCGGGTTTTGCCGGAGCGCGCATTACCGTCCCGGAATATAACGACAGCTCAGTAGATTTATTTCTTTTGAAGCGCCAGCGGGTGCAAGCCGATACTACGTTTGCGGAGATAAAGAAGGCGATTGATGACGCCATTGCAAAGAAAAAATGGATCATATTGGTGATGCATGGGATAGAAGACGGAGGACCGGAAGACATTTCTTCGCACATGGTCCAGCAAATTGTCGATTATGTGAAGCAGGCAAATATCCCCGTTGTGACCACAGCAGAGGGATTGCAGGTCATACATACAATAAAATAGAAACTGAATTGAAGGAGGAAGGGCTATATAAAGGTGTGCTATTCTTATTTATATTAAAAAGCAGAATAGTGACATTTATGGAAACAGAACAAACACTCGGCACAAAGACACTTCGCTTCCTTCTTCTTCGCAATTCGATCGGGGGACTGCTTCTTCTTGTGATCTCGATTGCGCTTTTCATAGGAAGTGGGTCTCTCGAGCGGTTATTGCCTTTTAATGCGGCAGGAGTAAGCGCCGACACCTCAGCCGCTATTATTCATACCCTTACCAGCATATTTTTATTCGCATCTCTTGCCGTGCTTTTGATAATTGCTGCCGTAACATGGGTGAGCTATGCAAATACGACATTTCTTCTCAATGAATATGCGCTTGCAATCAGAAAAGGGTTTATGAATAAGCGCGAAATCCTTATTCCTTACAGGCAGATCCAAGATGTGGATTTGAATCGCACGCTGTTTCATCGGATGCTTGGAGTAAGCAATCTCGTAATTCTTACAGCTGGGAATGATGATAAATCATCGACAGAAGAAAGCGCACGCAAAACAGAGGAATCAGAAGGCGTCTTTAATCTGCTCGATGCCGATTTGGCTGAAAAGCTCCAGGCAGAACTCATGAAGCGCGCGAGCGTCCAAATGGTAAGCGAAGTCGGTCCGCATCCTGGCGCTCCTCTTCCAGTTTAAATGAAGCGGTTCTTAGTATATAATTCGGGACATTGAAATTACGTAACCATTCTTAATCATATTTTAAAATGTTTAAAAATAAGTCAGTCTGGTGGGTTATCGGCATTGTAGTTCTGATTGCGGCTTTACTCATGGTCGGAAGAATAACGAAGCGGCCGGCTCAGACCGTGAGCGACCCGAGCACTCTGCCCGGGCTTCAAACCGGCAATGTTCCATGGCCGCCGGAAATCGAACATCTGGCCCTGCGGCTTTCTCAAGACGGGCTTCCCGCGCTCTCGGCCGAAGGTACGGTTCTTCATATTCATCAGCATATTGATATTTTCATCGACGGGAAGCCTATTGTCGTCCCGGCAAATATCGGCATCAGCCAGGCAGCAGGTTTCATTTCTCCTATCCATGTGCACGACACAACAGGCGTTATCCATGAGGAATCGCCGACAATTCAGGATTTCAGCCTCGGCCAATTCTTTGACATATGGGGAGTCAAGTTCACCAAGGATTGCATCGGAGGCTATTGCTCTGCTGATGCCAAACTTCTCAAAGTATATTCAAACGGCACCTTAGTCGAGGGCGATCCCCGGAAACTCAAGCTTGAAGCTCATCAGGAGATTGCAATCACGTACGGTACGAATGAAGAAGCCCCTACAAGCACCCCGTCTTCGTTTGCATTTCCAATCGGGGAATAAATTTCGAGGCAAAAAACCCTTTTATCGCAATTTTTATTTGAACTTCGGAACTATATAAAGCTTTGTGAGCACTGCGCTCAAGAAGAATACCTGCGACATGTAATACATCCAGAGAATGATGAGTACAAGCGAAGATGCCGCTCCGTAGGCAGTTCCCGCATGCGAGGAGCCCAGATAGAGGCCGAGCGCATATTTCCCTATGGTGAAGAAGATCCCGGCAATAAGCCCGCCGATAAACGCTGGCTTCCAGTCGAGCTTATGCGAGGAGGGGAGGAATTTATGCATAAGGCCAAGAAAAAGGGAGATCAGAACAAGAGAGACAAAGAGGTCGAGGGCAAAGGCAATTGCTTTGTCGCCAGGCATAAAGTTCTGGAACCATGAAGAGAAAGCGGCTAAAAGCGCGCTTACCAAGAGCGATATGATTGTCGCAAATCCT
>DAIPMQ010000052.1:3517-3921 GCA_036768625.1 Parcubacteria group bacterium | reverse complement strand
GTATTAATATACAGTGCGGAAACAAAAATTGAGAAAACGAAAAAATGCGCCAAATTCACAGCCTCTAGCCGTGGTCTTCGACGGCAATGCTAATAAAAACCATAGTCAAAGTGGCAAATATCAAAGCTTGAATCGCTCCGACGAATAATTCCAAAATCAGAAATGGCACTGGAGCGACATAGGGAGCCAGAAAACCGACGATAATAAGCAGCACTTCTCCCGCAAAAACATTCCCGAAAAGACGGAACGCGAGAGAGATAAGCTTGGCTCCTTCTCCGATGAGCTCGAGAATACCGACGAATGATTTGATGGGATCTCGGAATGGATTTGAAAAAAATTTTCCCGCATGCTTCCGGAAGCCAAGCGCCGCAATGCCAAATACATTTATAGCAATGATTGAGATG
>DAIPMQ010000052.1:0-3507 GCA_036768625.1 Parcubacteria group bacterium | reverse complement strand
AACCAATCGAACCGACGCCGGGCAGAATCCCCGCCCAGTTTGAAAGTATGATCATGAAAAAGAAGGTGCCGATGTATGGGAGATATTTAATCGCCTTCTTCTCTGAATGAAGGGTTTCTTTCATGAAATCGATCAAGGCTTCGACGCCTGATTCGACAAGATTTTGAAATCCCTTGGGAACCAAGGACATTTTTCGGGCCATAGCCTGGATGGAGAAAACTATCGCCAAAACCACCACCCATTCCAAAAGAAGCGAGTTCGTTATAGGGAGTCCGAATATTGAGAATACCTTTTCTGCGCCTATTTCTATATGCGGCATACGCTCCTATAATACAGAATTATTCGAATATGTCTAAAAAGCGATATAACCATCTGTTGCATTCTTTGAGAGTGTTCTTTAGAATGTTATTGGCCCAATAATGCACGGGCGAGGACTCCGCGCCGGCAAGACTTTGAGAGTATTTTCAGAGAACGGACCTTGCGAGCCCAAACGCGGAAGCGATCACATGATTAGCTTCCGCTGTTTTTATTTCGCTGCCATGTTCCTTTTATGCTCCTCAGTATTCAATTCCCCGCATTTTTTCCATTTCTTACCGCTTCCGCACGGGCACGGATCATTTCTGCCTATCTTCTCTCCTTCGGAATTCTTCTCGGCCGCAGTTTTAGGAACAGAATCAGATGTTTGATTTATCATTTCTACCGATTCGTGAGTCGCCTTAAGTGACTTCTCCTCCTCAGTTGCGATCGCTCCACCAATGTTCGGAATAATATTCCATATCTGGTTCTTAATGGCTTCCTGCATCTCCTTGAAAAGCTGCAAGCCTTCGCGCTTGTATTCCACGAGCGGATCGCGCTGGCCATAGCCGCGAAGCTGAACGCTTGAGCGCAGATAGTCCATCATTTCCAAATGATCGATCCAGAACATATCTATAGTCTGAAGCGCAACCGAACGAAGAATTTCATTAAATTGATTCTCGCCGAGAGACAGCCGCTTAGAATCGATCACTTGCCGCACTTCGTCTGCTGCCGGTTCATAAATTTCAGTTTGAATATATTCTTTAAGGGACGCTACATCCGCAAATAAGACGCGCCTGCGCCGCTCATAAACGATTTTTCTCTGGTAATTCAAGACATCATCGAACTCGAGGACATGCTTGCGGGCATCAAAATGAAAGCCCTCGATCTTCTCCTGCGCGCTTTCGAGCGTCCGGTTAATAAACCGGTTCTCGATCGGCTCGTCTTCAGCTATGCCGAAGCGGCCCATCATTGTTTTGATGCGGTCAGATCCGAAAACCCGCATGAGCGAATCTTCGAGAGAAACATAGAATTGCGTCGCTCCTGGATCCCCCTGGCGCCCTGCTCGGCCGCGAAGCTGATTGTCGATGCGCCGCGCTTCATGTCGCTCAGTGCCTATGACATAGAGGCCGCCTGCTTTCTTAACCGCTTCGTATTCGGCGTCGGTCGATGGCATGCCGCCAAGCTTTATATCCACGCCGCGGCCAGCCATGTTGGTAGCTACAGTGACTGTTTCGAAGCGCCCCGCCTGAGCAATAATCTCTCCTTCGCGCTCATGGTTTTTTGCATTCAATACGTCATGCTTAATGCCTTCCCGGGAGAGATACTCTGAAAGCATTTCATTCTTCTCGATCGACACCGTGCCGATGAGCACTGGCTGGCCGAGAGCATTCAATTCCTTGACGCGGCGGGCAAGAGCCTTGAACTTCCCTGTCTCAGTCTGGAAAATGAGATCGTTCAAGTCGGTGCGGACATTCGGCTTATTGGTAGGAATCGAAATAATATTAAGGCCGTACACTTTGAAAAATTCCTCCGCCGAGGTTTTTGCAGTACCAGTCATTCCAGCAAGCTTGCTGTAGAAGCGGAAATAATTCTGGAACGTAATGGAAGCTGCCGTGCGGGATTCCTTTTGCACCAGGACGCCTTCCTTGGCCTCTATTGCTTGATGCAAGCCTTCAGACCAGCGGCGCCCAGGCTGAAGCCTCCCCGTGAAGGTATCGACAATGATGACTTCGCCATCCCGAACGACATATTCTTTGTCGCGGGTATAGAGAGCCTTGGCGCGCACGGCGGTTTCCAGGTGATGAACATATTTAATGCCCTTTTCTGTATAAATATTATCAACGCCGAGAGCTTTCTCAGCTGCACTTATACCATCATCGGTAAGCTGTATCGCATTGAGCTTCTCGTCGACTGTGTAATCTTTTTCTGGAGCGAGGCGCGCGGCAATCGTCGAAAATGTCTCATAGAGACGCTCCGACTCTTGGGTGGGCATCGAAATGATGAGCGGCGTACGCGATTCGTCAATGAGAATGGAATCGATTTCGTCGACGATTGCATAATTGTACTCGCGCTGCCTTACCTGATCTTTCCCATATGCCAAATTGTCGCGCAGGTAGTCGAAGCCGAATTCGTTATTGGTGCCATAGGTGATATCAGCCGCGTAGGATTCGGTGCGCGATACAGGGCGAAGGAATTCATGCACGATCTTGAAGGCGCCGATCTCATCGCGCTTTTCATCAAGCTCCTTTTCTTCCTGGGGAGAGACGTGCGCTGGATCATACAGATACGATCCGTCAGTCGTGATCACCCCGACGCTCAAGCCAAGCGCCGCATGGATCTGGCCCATCCACACCGCATCGCGGCGCGAGAGATAATCGTTGACCGTGACCACATGGACTCCTTTGCCGGTCAGAGCATTCAGATATGACGGAAGGGTTGCGACCAATGTCTTTCCTTCTCCGGTGCGCATCTCTGCAATGTTTCCTTCATGGAGCGCGAGGCCTCCGATAAGCTGCACATCGAAATGGCGCTGCTTGAGCGTTCTCTTGGATGCTTCGCGGACAGTCGCAAAGCTTTCGGGCAAAATCTCATCGAGATTTGCGCCCTTTGAGAGCTTATCTTTGAAGTAAGCGGTTTTGGCTTTGAGCTCTTCATCGCTCAGTTTGGAGATTTCAGGTTCGAACGCATTGATTTTCTCTACCGTTTTCGAGTATCGCGCAATCGCCTTCTTGCTGTCATCTCCGAAAATGTTTCGTAAAAATTCCATATTCTTAGGCTTATTTTTCTAGATTGTCGAGATATTGTAGCATAAAAGTCGCTCAGACACATGCTTTTTAAAAAACGGATAATGCCTGCTGGCGATTCCCTATTCCTTATAGGAACTCTCTACTCATTGGGTCTTTGGAGGCAAAAGCCATCTATGAGTCTTGCGAAGCTCCAGGTGTTCGCTTCTCACTCGGCTCAGCAAAGCTTCTGCAATGCTTTTAAAAGCAGAATTTTTGCTTTAACGTTTAGAGAAAAACAATTTATAAAATTTAATGGAAAAATACTTATATTAAAAATTAAATACGAAATTTATATAAACAAAAAACCCCGACAATAATTGCAAGGGTTTTATGCAGATTTCTTTGAAAATTATTTTCTCTTCGAAGTCTTCTTCTTGGCTACTTTCTTTGCAGTCTTCCTCTTAGGAGCTGCCTTCTTAGCCTT
>DAIPMQ010000051.1:2419-4029 GCA_036768625.1 Parcubacteria group bacterium | reverse complement strand
GCCTTCAGGAACGTTCTCCTATTCACCGCGCCCTTCATATGGCTCTTTATGAGGTCACTATTCCCGAGAATGAAGGCAAAGATAAGACGTTTAAGGAACTCGTCTCGGCTATGGAACAATTCTACTCAGGAATGCTCTCGATTCCGAGCGAAACCAACAAAGGACATAATCATTTTACCCTTGAGCTCGCGATGGAGCATATCGGACAAGAATTTTCATTCTATGCTGCTGTTCCGATCGATAAGAAGATCCTCTTTGAAAAGCATCTTCTTTCGGCTTTTCCGCATGCCAAGCTAGTCGAAAAAAATGAAGATTACAATATTTTCAATCCGCAGGGCGTGGCTACGGCCTCGGTTCTTACGTCCGCCAAAAATCCGATTTTCCCCCTCAAAACATACGACCAGTTCGATCATGACCCATTAAATGGCATTCTTTCGAGCTTTTCCAAGATCAAAGCTGTGGGCGAAGGGGCGGCCATACAAATCATATTCAGTCCCGAAGGAGGGGATAAAATCCTTTCAAAATACCAATATGCTTTGAAACGCATTCAAAAAGGGGATGATTACAACGAAGCAATCGATATTAAATATTCGGTTGCTGAAGAGATGCTCGACGGTTTTAAGGGCGTGCTCAAAACATTTTCAAAAAAGAAGGATGAATCCGAAAAGCCGAAGGAGCAGATTGACTCTGAAATGCTCCAAGGCATTCAGACCAAAGTATCGAGCGCAATTTTCAAGGTGAACATTCGCCTCGTGGCGTCTGCACCGACAGAAATGGAGGCAAATTCCATTCTCTCGGATATCGAATCGTCATTCAACCAATTTGATAATACCAAGGGCAATAAATTCAAGATTGAACGGTTAAAGAAAGGGGCGCTTCGAAGCCTGCTGCATGAATTCTCTTACAGGCTTTATGATGAAGACCAGGTAGTGCCACTTAACTTTAAGGAAATAACGAGCCTTATGCACTTCCCGGCGGGAGGGGCGGAGGAAGCGCCGACGTTGAAGCGCGCAAAGGCGGGTTCGGCTCCAGCTCCTGTCGAGCTTGTAAAGGAAGGCTTGCTTTTGGGCATCAATTCAAATCGCAACGTTGAAACGAAGGTATTTATTAGCGAAACAGACAGATTAAGGCACTTCTACGTAATCGGACAGACTGGAACAGGGAAGTCGGTATTCCTCAAGAATATGATCCTGAACGATATTCAGGCAGGTCATGGAGTCTGCTTTATTGACCCGCACGGCTCTGACGTGCAGGATATTTTGGCTTCAGTGCCGCCAGAGCGGTATGATGACGTCATTTATTTTGACCCAAGCTACACTGAGCGGCCGATGGCCCTCAATATGCTTGAATACGACGTGAGGTATCCGGAGCAGAAGACATTCGTCGTGAATGAGCTTTTCAGCATATTCCAGAAGCTTTACGGCGCCAATCCGGAATCGATGGGTCCGATGTTCGAGCAGTATTTCCGCAATGCGACTATGCTTGTGATCGAAGACCCGGAAAGTGGCAATACTCTTGTTGATGTATCCCGCGTACTCTCCGATAAAAAATTCCGCGATCTCAAAATTTCGCGCTGCAAGAATCCGATAGTCGTCCAGTTCTGGAAAGAA
>DAIPMQ010000051.1:0-2409 GCA_036768625.1 Parcubacteria group bacterium | reverse complement strand
AAATTGCCGAGAAAGCCGGAGGAGAAGGATCTCTTGCAAATATCGTGCCGTACATAACTTCAAAATTTGACGTCTTCCTCGCAAACGACATCATGCGGCCGATCATCGCCCAGGAGCATTCCTCGTTCAATTTCCGCGAGCTCATGGACAATAAAAAAATCCTTCTTGTGAATTTGTCGAAGGGCAGATTAGGGGACATAAACGCAAATCTTATCGGTCTTATTCTTGTCGGCAAAATCCTCATGGCAGCCCTCTCGCGCGTTGATTCATTCGGTACAGAATTTCCCAATTTTTATCTCTTCATTGACGAATTCCAGAACATCACCACCAATTCGATTTCAACAATCCTTTCTGAAGCCCGCAAATACAAGCTCTCGCTTACTATTGCCCATCAGTTCATCGCCCAGCTCGAAGAGGGAATCAAAAATGCCGTATTCGGCAACGTTGGCTCAATGGCGGCATTCCGCGTCGGCGCAGCAGACTCAGAAGTGCTTGTTAAGCAGTTCGAGCCTGTTTTTACTGCAAACGATCTCATGAACATCGACAATTACAATGCATATGTAAGGATTCTCTCCGGCGGCAAACCGGTGAGGCCGTTTAATATCCAGGTTCTTCCGCCGCAGAAAAATGATATATCGCATGTTGAAAAGCTCAAGCAGCTCTCGTATCTTGCCTATGGAGGTAACCGCGCAGAGATTGAGGCTGCGATTATGAAAAAATACGTAAAAGAGCCGATTCCAGGCTCTCAAACAGGTTCGATTCTCAAATAGCTACCATGCGACCTTTCTGCTATACTCTCGGAGTTATATCCTTTTAATTTTTTATTTATGCATCCAAAAGAAGAACGAACGCTTGTCATTATTAAGCCCGATGGCATTCAGCGAACACTTGTGGGCGAGATTATCGGTCGTTATGAACGTCTCGGACTCAAACTCGTCGCTTCTAAGTTAGTTATACCCACAGAAGCTTATGTAGAAGCGCATTATACGCTTGATCCGAATTGGCGTCGCATTACTGGTGAAAAAAGAATAAAGGCTGCACGAGATAGAAACGAACAACCGCCTTCAGAAGATCCTCTTGAAATAACAGCGATTATCCTCGAAAAGCTTAAAAAATATCTTACGAGCGGACCAGTTCTTGTAATGGTGTGGGAAGGTGCGCATTGCGTTGAGGTTATTCGAAAGATTACTGGAGGTACTGAACCGAGATCTTCAGACGTAGGCTCCATTCGAGGTGATTATGTGCTTGATTCTTATAATATGGCGGATACAGATGGTCGCGCCATTCGTAATTTGGTCCATGCTTCCGGCTCGGTTGAAGAAGCGAACATGGAAATTTCCCACTGGTTCAAGCAGGAAGAGGTTATTGACTATCGCTTGGTGCAGGAACAAATACTTTACGATGTTAATCTCGACGGAATACTAGAATAAACATATGAGTATTGAAAACGAACCAAAAAAAGATCTTGAAAATGTAAATTTAAGAATAGAAGAACCGAGCAGCGGGGGCATATTTTTCGCATTTGATTCAAAGACAAAAGAAGCTTCATATGCATATAATTCTGCTATTAATAAAGTTCTGACCGAAGCTGGGTTGAGCCCAACTCCCCATGGAGAATCACGTGATATTCCAAATGCCGGGTATCAGAATTGGGAAACATGGACGATAAATAGATCTCAAGCCGATGAGCTTCTGCCAAAAATTGAAGAAGAAGCTCAGAAAATTTTTTCTGAAAGAATGTAATTTTAAAACATACTTCCTCCAAGCTATCTACTGGAAATTTTCACGAGAGGAGGAGTATACTGTTTGAGGGGTTATTTTCAAATATTTTCTCCTTAATATTTTGCCAGGGAGTCTCAAACACTACCTTCTGCTGAGAACTCAGATTCCGATTTGAGATTTCAAATGAATGCGGTTGCGGACACCCACCTAGATATTTTCTAGAGGCAATATTTGAAATAACCCTGACAAAGCGCCCCTGCAGAGATGCAGAGGCTTTTTGTTTGCTGTTTCAATCTCATGCTATATTGAATATTCAATCAATTATCATAATATGAATCCTAAAGTTACATTTTATACGGGCGTAGGAAGCGTGACAGGAGCGAATTTCTTGCTGGAAAATGGCCAGTCAAAAGTTCTTATTGATTGCGGGCTTACCCAAGGCGGCCATGATGAGTTTGATGTAAATGCATTAGCCTTCGCCTATAATCCCGCAGAGATGGATTTTCTTTTTGTCACCCATGCCCACATGGATCATATTGGCCGAATTCCCAAGCTTATTCATGACGGTTTCAAAGGAGTGATCTACTCGCATCCGGCAACTCGTGATCTTTCTGAAGTAATGCTTCCTGATGCCTTAGGCATCATGGCTGAGGATGCTCGTAAAAAGGGCAAGGTCCCTTATTATAC
>DAIPMQ010000007.1:0-18075 GCA_036768625.1 Parcubacteria group bacterium | reverse complement strand
TATAAAAGGAGCGGTTCCGGGAAGAAGGGGAACGCTCGTAGAAGTAAAAGGCTAAAAACTATGGAAACTGTTTATTACAACGAACAAGGAAAAGAATCTGGCAAGCTGAATCTCTCGAAGGAGATATTCGGATTGCCCTGGAATTCCGATTTGGTCCACCAGGTCTCTGTTTCTATGCAATCGAATGAGCGCGAAACAGTTGCTCACACGAAGGACCGGGGGAAGGTTTCTGGGGGCGGCAAAAAGCCATGGAGGCAGAAAGGAACGGGCCGTGCCCGCCATGGATCAACACGCTCACCTATATGGAAAGGAGGTGGGGTTACCCACGGGCCGAATAATCTCAAGAACTACTCCCGAAAAGTTAATAAAAAAATGAAGACAAAGGCTCTTTTTACCCTTTTATCTCGGAAATTCAAGGATGGCGAATTGATTTTTGTCGATAAGCTTTCCTTCACTGAGCCTAAAGCGAAGCGTGCAAAGGATCTCATTTCGTCACTCGGATCAGTGAAAGGGTTTGAGAATCTTTCAAAAAAACGCAAAAATTCAGCATATATTGCCATCACTGAAAGCAATCCGCACGTAATAAAAAGCTTCGGCAATTTTGGGAATGTGGAAGTAGATGAACTGCGCAACATCAATGTTCTCGATGTGCTTAAAAATAAATTCCTCGTATTATCAAATGCCGAAGCCTCGGTGAAGCTTCTTGAGAAGAGGCTCGCAGATACGCGTAAGAAAGTTGCTGCATAAACATCATGCAAATATTTGGATCAAAAAAGAATACAAAAGCGGGGAAAGAAGATGCAACGACTGAAAAGCCTGCAAAAAAAATCACTAACAGCAAGCCGATCAAAAAAGAAGCAGGCGCACTTCCCAATAAAGACGTAGCCCACATTTTGAGACGACCGCGCATTACCGAGAAAGCATCCATGCTTTCCGAGGTCAGCGTCTTTGTTTTTGATGTTGACGTTCGCGCGAGCAAGCGGGATGTAATGGATGCAATCCGTTTTTATTACAAAGCAGAGCCGATAAAGGTAAACATGATCAAAATTCCTTCGAAGAATGTATTTATCAGAGGAAAGCGGGGTGTAAAATCGGGAGGCAAGAAGGCGTATGTTTATTTGAAGAAAGGCGAGTCAATCGAAGTCATTTAAAACAATGAAAAAGTACAGCCCAACAACACCATCTCGTCGCAATATGTCGACCATTTCCTATCGAGGAGTGATCACTGCAGATGAGCCACATAAAGCTCTTACAAGAGGACGGAAACGCCGTTTCGGGCGCAGCCATTGGGGAGAGATAACGGTGCGGCATAAAGGAGGAGGCCATAAGCGCCTTTTCCGCGAGGTCGATTTTAGCTATGAAAAGCTTGACATTCCTTATACTGTGACCACAGTCGAGTATGATCCGAATCGTTCGGGTTTTATCGGTCTGGTTACATACAAAGACGGCGTGAAGCGCTATGTGCTCTTGCCGCAACATGTAAAAGTGGGCGATACGCTTATTAATTCAGCAAAAGCGCCTCTCATACCCGGCAACAGGCTTCCTCTGAAGGCGATCGGCGTCGGAGCGTTCGTTTTTAATATAGAAATCAGGCCTCAGGGAGGAGCAAAGCTTGTGCGGTCAGCTGGAAATTACGCAGAAGTTATCGCCAAGGATGCTGGTTATATTGACCTTAAGATGCCTTCTTCGGAGGTTCGCAAGGTCCCTGAAAATTCTTGGGCGACATTAGGTGAAGTTTCAAATCCTGAAAACAGGCTGGTAAATCTTGGTAAGGCAGGACGTTCACGCTGGCTCGGAATTCGTCCCACAGTTCGCGGTACTGCTATGAACCCAGTGGATCACCCACACGGAGGAGGAGAAGGCCGCCAAGGCCGGGGACGACGTCGGGCAGTTTCAGCTTGGGGCAAGCCGACCGGTAAGGGGCAGAAATCGAGAACCCCCAAGAAGTACTCCAATCGCCTCATTGTTTCTCGCCGCAAGGTAGGTAAACGCTCGTAAATTAAATGTCAAAGACAGGACAAATCGCCTCGTATTGGCGATTTTCCTATAACCGGGCCAGGGCGCAGCCTGCAAGTTTTTGAATTCAAAATTGCCCTCTCTTCATGTTCTGTAGAAAAAGCCGACAGACCGGCCTTGTGCATTGATGTAATGGTTAATTTTATATCGAATTTTCTGTTGACATATTACTTGGGTTTGATTAGTATATTCACGAGCTCATATGCGGGCTTTTTCTTTTGAATTAGTCCGCTATTTCTAAATTATCAAGGAGCTTGTTTTGAAAAATAGAACTTTCAGATTTGAGCTCAGTTTTAGGCGCGAGAGCGGATTGTGCAGAAGCTGTATGAATAATACTGCTTCAAGTAAACGCAAGCTCGCAACAACGAAATGAGCAAAATCTGAAAGTTCGCACTCTTATGACACGATCACTCAAGAAAGGACCCTACATCGACGAACGCCTGATGAAAAAGATCGAAGGCAAGAAATCCAGCGCAACCGGCGTTATTAAGACGTGGTCGCGTGCCTGCGTCATTGCTCCAGAATTCGTCGGCTTTACTTTCGGAGTACACAATGGCAAGAATCACATCGAAGTATTCGTGACGGAAGACATGGTGGGCCATCGGCTTGGTGAATTCTCTCCGACAAAGAAGTTCTTGCGCCATGGAGGTAAGATGCAGAAAGAGCTTGAGACTAAGCAAAAGGAAGGCGAAATAGCTGCAGCCAAAGCAGCCAAGTCAACAACCGAACCTGCGGCAAAGAAATAAACAGCAAAAACAATGGAAACAGCTAAAGCAATTTTAAATAATTATCGTCAGTCGCCTCGCAAGGTGCGTCTTGTTGCAAATTTTATGCGAGGTAAGAATGCAGAAGTAGCTTTAGCAAGCCTTGACTACGTGGATAAACGGGCATCGGAGACCTTAAAGAAGCTTCTCCAATCCGCACTTTCCAACGCCAAGAATTCTGATATCCCCACTGATAAGCTTTTCATACGTGAAATTATGGTCAATTCGGGTGAGACGCTTTATAGGAGGATGCCAGCTCCCCGCGGCCGGGCAATGATGATTCGCAAGAAGACATCGAGGATCACGCTTATTTTGGGAGATAAATTAGGAAAAGGTAAAGCATCGAAAGAAGGAATAATCACAGAAAAATCTCTGCCGCTGCCTGTAGAAGAGAAAAAAAATACAAAGCCAAAAGCAGCAGCTAAAAAAGCGGCAAAAAAGAAAGAAATAAAATAATATGTCACATACAGTACATCCATATTCGCATAGACTTGGTATAATCAGGGACTGGAAGTCGCGGTGGTTTGGCGTAAAAGGGAAATATAGGCAATTTCTTAAGGGCGATACAATTATACGAATGTATCTTGAGAAGCGTCTCCGAGGAAATTACGTCAGTACTATTGAGATGGAGAGAAGCGAAAAAGCCCTCAAGGTTATTGTTGAGACGTCCCGTCCCGGCATGATCATCGGTCGCCAAGGAGAGGGTGCCACAAAACTTCGCAATGATATTCTTAAAGAGCTTTCCCGCCACGGCATCACTACCAAAGAAGAATTGAAACTTGATATTAAAGAAGTCCGCTCGCCCGAATCGAATGCCATGATCGTAGGCCAAATGGTCGCAGAAGGCCTTGAGAAGCGCATGCCGTTTCGCCGTGTTATGAAACAGGCGCTCGACAAAATTATGGCAAACAGAGACGTTAAAGGCGCGAAAATCGTTATGTCCGGAATCTTAGGAGGATCGACAATGGCGCGGGTTGAGACTTTGAAAAAAGGACGGATTCCTCTTCAGACGCTTCGAGCGGATATAGACTACGCGCTTTTCGAAGCCCGTCTTGCTCTCGGCAAAGTCGGCATCAAAGTATGGATATACAAAGGGGATATATTCGAGAAGGATTTGAATAAGACGCAGAATCAGAGCCAAAATCAGTCATAAGCGAAAGTTTGTGCATTCTAACCATCATGCTGTTACCAAAAAAAGTAAAATTCAGGAAGTGGCAAACGTTTCGCCGCAATTCCAAGAAAAAATTCATTGAGACGCGTGGCGTTACGCTGGCGTTTGGTTCATATGGCCTTAAGGCGATGTCCGCAGAACGCGTCCGCTCAAACCAGATCGAAGCTGCTCGAAAAGTTATTTCCCGCTCGATGGGCAAGACCGGAAAGATATGGATCAGGGTCTTTCCTGATATGCCGTTTACTCAAAAGCCGGCTGAAGTGAAGCTTGGAAAAGGCAAAGGCGATCTCGCCGGCTATCAGACTGTCATCAAGCCGGGCAGAATTCTCTTCGAAATCGACGGGGTCACTGAAGCCGCAGCCAAAGAGGTGCTTCGAAAAGCGGGTACCAAGCTTCCGCTTAAAACAAAAATGGTAAGCAGGCTTTAAAGACACTAGATTTTAGAGATTAGATCGGAAAGCCTAAATTTTAGTTCTTCTTGTCTACCATCCATTATCTTTTATTGGACATTTTTCTTAAAATCGGTAGTATAAACCTCTATGGCAAAGTCAAAAGAAATAAAGAATAAGACCGATAAAGAACTCCAAAATCAGCTTATAGAGAAGCGCGAGGCTCTTCGCTCATTCCGTTTCGATATTTCAGGAAGCAAGACCCGCAACGTAAAGCTGGGGAAGGGATTAAGAAAGCAAATCGCGCAAATGCTCACCGAGGTCAATTCCCGTACGATTGCAAAAAAATAACATGAACAACACACCAGAAACAAAACCAAAGAAGTGCTTTGAAGGAGTGGTCGTATCCGACAAAATGAAGGATACCGCTGTCGTTCTTGTGGAACGCTATATAAAGCATCCGAAATATGGCAAATTTATGAAATTAGGCAAGCGTTTCAAAGCGCATGATACAGGCAATGTTCACAAAATCGGGGATAAGGTCACCATTGAAGAGACACGCCCGATATCAAAAGAGAAGCGATTTAAAATAATTTAAAAACAATGATCCAGCCGCGTTCCATAGTAAAGGTTGCAGACAATTCTGGCGCAAGCATCGCGCGCGTTTTCAAGGTGCTTGGCAGCTCGAAGAAACGCTATGCTCGCATCGGCGATATTGTTGTACTCTCCGTGCAGAAGGCGCAGCCACGAAAAGCTGTTAAGAAGAAGGCAGTCGTGTACGGAATTGTTGTCCGTTCAAAAAATGCAACACGACGTAAGGATGGTTCATATGTTCGTTTTGATGAAAATGCTGTCGTGCTTATTGATAAAGAAAAAAAGGTTCCAATCGCAGGACGTGTGTTCGGGCCAATTCCTCGCGAAATAGGTGAAGTCGGCTACCAGAAGATAATCTCGCTTGCTCCAGAGGTTGTTTAGTTTTATATGAATATGAAAATACGAAAAGACGACAACGTAATAGTGGTATCCGGCAAAGATAAAGGCAAGACAGGAAAAGTTTCTGTAGCTTTTCCGAAAGATAATCGCATCATAGTTCCTGGGGTGAATCTCCAAAAAATCCATCAGAAAGCAAGAAAAAACAATCAAAAAGGGCAAATCATCGAGAAAGAGGCTTCTATCAATGTTTCGAATGTGATGCTTGTCGGTTCTGATGGCAAAGGCGCGCGGCTCAATAAGCTTCGCGGAGCTAAGAAATAGAAAAAATCATGGACTCAACAAAAATAAAAATTCAAAAGGGATTCGAGGCGCTTAAGGAAAAGAGCGGTTATTCGAACAAAATGCAGGCGCCCCGGTTGGTAAAAGTAGTAATAAGCGCCGGAACAGGATCGTTCAAAGACAAGACAAAAAACAAGACGGTTGAAGACAGGCTCCGCAAGTTCGCTGGCCAGCAGCCTTCTGAGCGCGGGGCAAAGCAATCGATTGCCGCTTTCAAAGTGCGCCAAGGCGACCCGGTAGGCTATCAGATAACGCTCCGCGGTTCTCGCATGTATGATTTTATCGACAGGCTTTTAAATGTCGCCCTTCCTCGCACCAAAGACTTCCGCGGCATACCTCCGACAGGAATCGATGAGATGGGTAATTATACTTTCGGCATACGCGAGCATACTATTTTCCCAGAAACTGCTGATGAAGATATCCGCGACCTTTTTGGTCTGGCAATAACCGTGGTAACAACCGCAAAGACTAAGGAGGAAGCTCGTGCATTTTTCGAGCATCTGGGCTTTCCTTTTAAGAAGGAAGGGAGTAGGTAAAATGTAGGAGAGGCTAATTGACATCACTACCCCCCTTTGCTAGTATGAACCGGAGCTTAAAGAGCTTATTTTTGTTAGTTTTTGACAGTCTGGGATAAAGACCGAAGCCATCTCCCATGGCTTCCCGTTTACCCTTAAATATTAAGTAAGCAGAACTTCCAGATTTGGTTGCGATGTGAGGAGACAGTGCGGATTGCGCAGAAGCTGTATGAATAATACGGCTTCAAGCAAATGCAACCTGGCGACGAAAAAGCGCGTCAAATATGGAAACTATAAATAAATGGCAAAGACATCAGTCATAGTAAGATCAAAACGAAAGCCAAAGTTCTCCACGAGAACTGTTCGACGCTGCTTCAAATGCGGGCGCAAACGCTCCTATATGAGGGATTTTGATCTTTGCCGTATTTGCTTTAGAGAGCTTGCCAATGAAGGCAAAATCCCCGGAGTAAAGAAATCATCATGGTAACAGACCCGATCGCAGACATGATCACGCGGATAAAGAATGCTGGCTCTGCCGGCAGCTCAAGCGTGCTTGTGCCGTATTCCAAGCTTAAAATGTCTATTGCCGAACTTCTTGAAAAAGAAGGATATATAAAGTCAGTAGGCAAGAAAGGTAAAAAAATTGCAAAGACGATCGAGCTTGGCCTTATTTACAACGAAGGAGAGCCGCGAGTGCAGGGCGCGGAGCGCGTCTCGAAATTTTCCAAGCGCGTCTATCAGAAGGCAAAGGGGATTCGCCCTGTAAAAAACGGCTACGGACTTCTTGTTCTCACGACTCCGAAAGGAATAATTTCCGATACGGATGCGCGGGAGCAGAATGTGGGCGGAGAGGTCTTGTTTAAAATCTGGTAATGGCTTTGCCCGTAATTTTTGGAGTTTTGTTTCAGAACTTCAAAAATTGCGGTTGCAAAACATCATCCATCCTCACTTCTGACGGTTTTATGGAGTAGGGTTTGAAAAGAGTTGAGCAGCAATTGCATAGTTTTTAAAAAAAAGTTGAATATCAGAAGTGGGGGTGACGATTTTACTAGTCGCTCCACTCCTTAAAAATAAGTCATGTCCCGAATCGGCAAAAAAATCATCACAATCCCTGAAAAAACAGAAATTCGCATTGCGGATGGAGTTTTCCATGTGAAAGGACCGCATGGTGAGCTGTCGAGGAAATTCAAGCGGGATATAGAAATCGCCATCTCTGAACATGAAGTGAATCTCAAGCCTATCAAAATAAGCATTGAATCAAATGCGCTGTGGGGAACATACGCATCCCATATTACCAATATGGTGAAAGGCGTGAATGCTCCCTATGAAAAAAAACTTTTCGTGGAAGGAGTGGGGTTCAAATGGGATGCGCAAGGCGATATGATTACAATGTCTCTTGGTTTTTCTCATACGGTAAAAGTCAAAGTTCCTGCGGGAATCACAGCAAAAACAGAGAAGGGAATGATGACTCTTGTATCAATCGATAAGGAAGCTCTCGGGCAATTTGCTGCTGAGATCAGGTCAATGAAGGTGCCTGAGCCGTACAAGGGAAAGGGCATACGATATGATGGAGAGGTCGTCAGAAGGAAGCAGGGAAAGAAGTCGGCATAAAACAAAAGATGTAAGAAGCAAGATATAAGATTTGCGAAAAAATTCAAAAAATTAATCCTAAATCTTAAATCTCCCTATAATGAAAAGCGTTAAAAACAAAAAAACAGAACAGCGAACCAGGCGGCACAACCGCATCCGTTCCAAGATAAATGGAACTGATGTACGCCCTCGTATTTCTGTATTCAAATCGAACACCGCGTTGAGCCTCCAGCTCATAGATGATGTGTCAGGAAGGACGCTTGCAGCCGCAACCACAAAAGGAGGAAAGGGCAAGAACCTGATCGAGAAATCGCATTATATTGGCGGAGAGCTCGCAAAAAAGGCGCTTGCACTGAAGATCGAATCTGCGGTTTTTGACCGCGGCGGATATATTTATACAGGCGCAGTCAAGGCAGTTGCTGAAGGCGCGCGCGAAGCAGGATTGAAATTTTAATACATATGCCACAGGAAAACACACCACAACAGAATACTTCATCGGGAGCGCAGCGCGGAGGCGAACGCCAGGATCGCGGAAAGGGAGGAAGGGATTTTCAGAAGAATAAGAAAGGCCCTCGCCGCGAAACCCGCGTTAAACCAGAGTTTGACCATAAAATCGTCAGCATCCGGCGCGTCGCTCGCGTTGTCGCAGGCGGCCGCCGCTTCAGCTTCTCAGTATCGCTTGTTGCAGGAAACCGCAAGGGCCAGGTCGGAGTCGGCATCGGCAAGGCTGGAGATACGCCGCTTGCAATCGAGAAAGCTATGCGCGATGCAAAGCGCAATATGATCAAAGTTTCTCTTACCAAGTCTATGTCGATCCCGCACGAGGTGGATGCAAAATATTCAAGCGCACGAGTTCTCATTAAGCCCGCTCCGGGAAAAGGAGTTATCGCTGGAAGCTCGGTGCGCCACGTCCTTGAGCTTGCTGGAGTAAAGGAAGTGAGCGCAAAGATGTTTTCCCGCACGAAAAATCAGCTCAACAACGCGCGTGTTGCCATAAAAGCGCTCGGAACGCTTTCTAAGGTAAAAGCCGAACCAATCGCGAATTAGGGCGCGAATGAATTCGAGATCGATTAGTGAAAAAATATGCAATTCAATACTTTACAAAGAAAAACAGCACAAAAAAAAGCCACGCAAGTTGGCAGAGGCGGAACGCGCGGCAAGACATCCGGCCGCGGCACAAAAGGCCAGAAAGCTCGCGCTGGCCATAAGATCCGCCCCGAAATCCGCGATATGCTTAAGCGGATGCCGAAGCTTCGCGGCAGAGGAAAGAATTTTTTGAAGAGCATCGAAGTGAAGCCTGTTGCGATCAATCTTTCTGAGCTCGAATCCGCATTCAAGAGCGGTGATAAGATAACTCCGCGCGTACTTAAGGAAAAAGGCTTTATAATGGAAAATAGGGGAACATTTTCCCCGGTAAAGATACTTTCAGGCGGAGAACTCACTAAGAAACTGATTATTTCCGGCTGCGCTGCTTCTGCTGCTGCAAAAGAAAAAATAGAGAAAGCAGGAGGAACAATTGCCAAATAGTTCACAAATCAATCGCGAATGAATTCGAGAGGATTCGTGATTTAAATTCGAGATCGACAAGCGATTTATTATATGAACAAAATCACTGAAAAACTTAAATTGGTATTCGGAGATGCAACGCTCAGAAAGCGAATGTTTTTTGTTCTCGGCGCTTTTGCCGTGTTCAGGCTTCTTGCTACGATTCCGATTCCCGGAATCGATCCCGCAAGGCTCCAGAGCTATTTGGCAAACAATCAGTTTCTCGGCCTCTTGAATATATTTTCAGGCGGTGGCCTCTCAACGCTTTCTATCGTTATGCTCGGCGTCGGTCCTTATATCACCGGCTCCATCATTATGCAGCTCTTGACCATCATGTCGCCGAGGCTTAAGGCGATGTATCAAGAAGAAGGCGAAGCAGGCCGAATGAAATTCGCGCAGTATTCCAGGCTCATTACCGTTCCGTTGGCACTTGTGCAATCTTTCGGCTTTCTCACTCTTTTGGAGCGTCAGGGAGTCATAGATCCTTTGAGCATGTTCCAGCTCATAACGAACCTCATTGTCATTACGGCAGGCTCAATGCTTCTTATGTGGGTCGGAGAGCTTATCAATGAGTTCGGAATCGGCAACGGAGTATCGCTTATCATTTTTGCCGGCATTCTCGCGCGACTTCCCGCAACCACAGGGCAGCTTGCTTTTGCATTCGATCCGACGCAGATTCCCGTCTATCTTGCCTTTCTCGTCGCTGCACTCATCATCATCTTCGCAGTCGTTATTGTCACTGAGGCGGAACGCCCTATTCCTGTGACATATGCGAAGCGCGTGCGAGGCAATAAGGTATATGGCGGGGTTTCCACCTACCTCCCTCTCCGCCTCAATCAGGCAGGCGTCATTCCCATAGTTTTTGCGCTCTCCATCTTGCTTTTTCCCCAACTTATTTTCAATTTCCTTGTAGGATCGAGCAATTCGATCATTGCGGCCATTTCGCGATGGGGACTCAGCGTTCTCACCAATAATTGGCTCTATGCCGTTATTTACTTCGTATTCGTATTTCTCTTTACCTTCTTTTATACAGCGATCACATTCGATCCCGACCAAATATCGACCAATTTGCAGAAGAACGGAGCGTTCGTTCCCGGCGTGCGGCCAGGGCAGTCGACATCGGACTATCTTGCCAAAGTCATTACGCGTCTTACGGTATTCGGCGCGCTCTTCTTGGGCCTTATCGCTGTCTTGCCGCTTATAATGCGGGCTGTGACGGGCATAACGTCCCTTGCTATCGGAGGCACTGCGCTTTTGATCATTGTGCAGGTGGTGGTGGATCTCATTAAGCGCATTGATGCGCAGGTTTCCATAAGGGAATACTAGCTGGACTTCCAAATTGAGCGCACTTCTTCGTTGCGAGCTTGCATTTGCTCGAAGCAGTCTTATTCATACAGCTTCATCGCTAGTGATCTGAGAGATCAGATCGCAGCGGTTTTTCTTTTTTCAAATCTTAAATCAAATATCTAAAATTTAACTTTTATGCCAGCGCTCATACTCTTCAATAATCCTCTCCGAAACCTTCTCAAGCGGAGCGGTTGCGGTGTCGATGACGAGGTCGAAGACCGTCGTATCTGTGGAATCGAAGTTGTAGAGCGTTAAATAGCGCTTGCGTTCGCTGTCGCGGCGCTCGATTGTTTTTTTATACATATCATCAACACTTTCTGCATGCTGGCTTATGCGCTGCCCTTGAAGCATTTGCTCAAAAATGCGTGCAGCCGCAAGTTGTGGATCGAGCTTGAGATAGACCTTAAATGATTCAGGGATCCAATGAAATGCTGTACGAGAATCGATCACAAGATTTTCCTGCTTGCCCGTCCTGCGGACTTCGTCATCTATTTCATAGTCGATGTCTGGGTGCTCTTCCGCGTGCAGATTAAGCTCTTCAATTGTCATCTTATGGCGCTTCGCTACAGCTCGGGCGAAGTCACCTGAAGAGAATCGTGAGTAGCCTAGAATGGCGGCTACTTTATCCGCATTGCTCGATTTTCCGCTTCCTAAGTCTCCTGCAATTGTAATAATAGATTTTTTTTCTGCCATGATTTATTTAATCACAGAGAAAATAAATGACCAAGCAAAGAGTGTGTGCGTTTTTGTATAAGGAGGATTTTCATGCATAATTAGGCCATGAGAGCACAAACCATAATACTATTTGGCCGCTCGGGCTCAGGCAAAGGAACACAGGCGGATCTCCTCCTCAAATTCATACATGAGCATGATCCGATCAAAAAAACCCTCTATATTGAGACCGGCCAGAAAGTTCGGGAATTCATGGCCCAAGAAGGGCATTCGAACTCTCTTACCGAGGAATTGGTTAATAGCGGCAAGCTTTTGCCCGAATTTCTACCTATTTGGTTATGGTCGAACTTTCTCATCGAACACTTTACGGGCGAGGAACATCTCGTTCTGGACGGCCTTTCACGGCGACCACACGAAGCTCCGATACTTGATTCTGCGCTTAAATTCTATAAGAGAGAATATCCAACGATCTTGGTCATCAACGTATCTCGGGAATGGGCCGCAGACCGATCGGCGGCCAGAAAGCGAAACGACGACAAAACCGAGGATATCAAGCGGCGGGTGGAATGGTATGACACGAACGTTATTCCCGCGATCGAATATTTTCGGAATAATGGGCGCTACACTGTCATAGACATAAACGGAGAACAGGATATCGAAAATGTTCATAAAGATATAATCGGCGCAATTGATTGGTGAGGAATCTGCGAATTTTTATGATTACAATAAAAAAACCAGAAGAAATTGAAATACTCCGCGAAGGAGGCAAGCGTCATGGGGAAATGCTCAGGAAGATCGGTGAACGTGTTTTTCCCGGCGTTTCGACCCAAGCGCTTGAAGATTATGCCCGCGAGCTTATCGAGAATGCAGGGGACAAAGCTGCATTTCTCAACTATACGCCCCGAGGAGTGCGAAGCTCTTATCCCGCTGCCCTTTGCGTCTCGATCAATGATGTGATCGTTCACGGGATACCGAATGTGAATTCTAAAATATTGCAGGAAGGCGACATCGTGACGCTGGATTTGGGCCTTAACCACAAAGGAATGATAACCGATGCTGCGATAACGCTTGGCGTGGGGGAAATAGATGATCCTTCAACAAGGCTTCTTGAGGCTACTCAAAAAGCTTTGAATAGAGGAATTGCCGCAGTTCACGACGGCGCACATGTCGGCGATATCGGCGCGGCGATCCAAGAATTTGCACACAAAGAAAAGCTCTCGCTTTCCGAAGATCTTGCCGGACATGGCGTCGGGTATTCTGTGCATGAAGATCCTTTTGTTCCAAATACCGGAGAGAAAGGCACAGGCGCAGAACTTAAAGAGGGAATGGTGATAGCGATTGAGCCGATGCTCACGCTGGGCTCAAGCAAAGTTATTTTTGATGCTGATGAATATACCGCGCGCACCAAAGACGGAAGCCGCGCCGCACATTTTGAACATACTATACTTGTGACAAAAGACGGAGCTGAAGTGCTTACGCAATAATTCACTCTGTTTATGAAAATTTCTATAATTTGTTTTAAGCAATAATGCGGGAAGGAAAAGCGTCGGCTGTGAAATATTTTGAAGTAAAACTTCTGAGGGAATGATATAATTCGCTTATGTTAAGCGCTTGCGCTTGAAATATGAGTGAAGAAACTCCTAAAATTAAACCGGGCGAAAAGCCTTTCGCATCCTCATCGTCTGTCGAAAAAAAACGACCGGGCAATGAAAGCATGCCAATTCGGAAAGTAGACCCAGTTGATGTGGTTACAAAACTTTCCCTGGAAATACAGGAAGGGCATGATTATAAAACAACAGAGTTATATGCAACGACTTATGATGAGAAGGATATACAGCGAGCGAGTGAAATAATGGCGGAGAATCCGAACTACACGGCGAAGGAATTGAGCGATCGGATGCGTTATTTAATGAAAATGCAGATGGATGAGATCGCCAATCGAACATTGAGAACGACTCCGCCGGATTCCGCTGACGCCCCGCTGCAAGCGGCGGAGAAAGAAAGAGAGTCAAAAATGAAGGAATTTATTAGTCGCGATGAGGTCACGCAGATCGTAAATAAGTATCTCATGGATATTTTTGAAGGAAATGCGGAGGATATCAAAGCTTTTAAGAAGAAATTTACAAGAATAAACCACCAGGTTTTGGTTACTGCTAATAGTGAGCATCCAGAATGGTCTCGAGAAAAAGTTTTATTTGAGTTGAAATCCTATCTTTTGAGACTAAAAGTAATATTTGATCACTCGCAAAAGAAGCCCCAAGCGGCTGCAAAAGCGCCTCACATAAGCCCTCCTGCCTCACCACGGCCTGGCATGCCCACAGCAAAACTGAAGAATTCTGCGGAGGCGCCCGAGCCATCACTAAGAGATTTGAAGCGAGAGGCGGTTCTTATAGCGCTTAGCGATACAAACGAAAGCAAGTCAGCTGATGAGGCGATTTCAGATGTTGAAGGGGTTTTGAAAGCACATAAAGGGCAAACTTTTTGGGGAGTTCTTTCTAATGTAGTTAAGCCCGAAAACAGGGATGCGTTTAATGAATTGCGGCAAAAAGCTGAAGCATTGGAAAAAGCTCATACTGGGACTGCAGAAGATAAGGTTATCACGGATCGTCCTCCTGCATTCCAGGAAAATCTAGAAGACGAAGAAGAAATTGAAGAGTATAGACCTCTCGATGAAATAGAGAAGAAAAATAAGAGTGAGGCTGCGCGGCTTTCGCTTATAAGCGGGGGAGAGGAAGATGAGATCACGCCAGAAATGATCGATCAGCAAGTAACATGGCTTGAGACTGAAGCAGACAAGAGAGGCAAGAATTTTTGGGAAATTGCCGAATCACTTAATAGTAAAGACAGTGAATTCAGTGATAAAATAAAATCCCTTGCTTTGGAAATACAAGGCAAGAAAAAGATTGCGGAGGATAACCGCTTCGAAGCCGCATCCCTGCCTTCAAAGTATGAAGCCTACGAATATGCGAAGTTTAAGAACAAATATGATCCGATCCGGAACTTTCTTATAAATACCTGCAAGGTGAACGAGAATGAAATTGGTGATATTGAATACACTTCGTTCGTATATTTCAATAAGGAAAAAGGTGAACGCAAGCCGATTCCTGCTCACAAGTATAATTATCATGACATACTGGCTGCGCGCGCCAAAGCATCTGTGCGAGATAGGGATATGCTCGACCGCCTGGAATTTGATTTAAGCGACGAGGATGAACCAAAGCGCAAAATATATATCACTCTTCCAAAGAAGTTGGGAGCTCGGTTTAAGGAAGGCGATCTGCAGGATTTTCATAATGATCTGGTGGAGCTTCAATGGAAAATACAAGACGACCAGATTCCCGATGAGTATGCTTCAGCAGCTCGAGAGGGACGAGTACCGCTTCCCAAAGACTTAGGAGGCGTGCAAAACAGTGAAAAAAAAATTGATGAAGAAAAAAGTTCTCTTATAAAAAGAGGAGATTTTGTGCAGTGGACAAGCCTAGGAGTTGATCAATTTGATAAACCGAGAAAAGTGACCAAAATCTCTGATGATGGAAAGTGGGCATTTATTGAAGGGACCGCGACCGGTATTCCTCCAGAGCAACTCTTCGTTGTCAGCGCAGATTCGCAAAAAGATGAGCACCACGAAGTATTGTCCTCGACCTCTTCGAAAGAAGCTGATCCAATAAAGCCTGAAATAAAAATTGAAAAAAGCGTTGCGGAGAAATTCGATAAATTCGGAATTACAGCTGAGCAGCTCAAAGGGATCGAGGGCTTCAGCGAACTTACTTCCGGCCAACAGAAGCTCGTTGCAGAGAATCTTGCGCAGCTTACTATGGGCAGGATTCATGAGACGGCAGGCCAAGACTTTAAGGAAGCGACGGCAAAATCCGGCGTATTAGGACGCATATGGCTTAATGCCACCAAAAGATACAAAATCGCAACGATCGAAAAAAAGTCTGCCGAGGAAATTATCCATAGCGGATTGGATGGTCATCAAGAAATATTAAAACAGCTTGTCCGCGGCACAAAAGAGCTTGGGCTTGACGTCCATGATGCCGGAGGAAAGCTCGAAATAGATTTTGCAGCTCAAAAAGCCTTTATTCAAGAAGGAACAGACCGCTTGCCCAAAAAGGAAAACGAACTTGTCGGGCGCTTCAATGAAGCTGCAAGAGAATTAAGCATAATGCCGAGGGAATGGAGCTTTGACTCAGCAAGTCTAACGGAGCAGGTACACTATAAGGAAGTTCAAAAAAAATATGATCTAAGCAGAAAAAAGGTCATAGAGCTGTATATAAAAAATAAAAAAGGCAGCCAAGCGGAAGCAATGCTCTATCTAAACAATATTGAGTCAAAAATTAAGCTCAATCAATATTTCAATACCCATCCGGATGCAGAAGAGCAGATGCTAAAGATCAGAGACCAGAGCGCACTTGCAAGGGGCTTGAAGGACATCGTAACCGAGCGCGGAATTTATGCGCTTGGCGGAGGGTTGCTTCGAACGGCAGCTGTGGGCATTGCTGGCGCAGCGGCAATACCATTTGCTGCAGGGCTTAGTGGTTATGTATTCGGAAGAATGCGCGCAAAAACTGAGCTCAATGATCGCGCAAAGAACGCGCGAAGAGGGGAAAAATTCCACACAAATACTTTAAAATTGGAAGCAAAAGCGGAGAAAATCGAAAAGGAGATTTTGTTGAAGCAAGAAGAATTGGAAAAAATTACGAATTTGCCTGCAGATGAGTTTGAGAAACTTAGTAAGAGTGAAAAAAATGGAATAGAAACAAACCGGCAAATACTCAGCCTGCGTATTGGAATTCTTCAAGAAGACCTCAAAAAAATACAAAAAAAGATCAATGACGAAAAGCATCTTAATAAGAGCTTTCTATCCGCAGAGGGATTCGAAGACGGCGAAGGGCGTCACGTGAAAGGTCTCAACGAAAAGCTTCTTCAGCTTATTGGAAGGATTCAAAATGAGAGCGATCCGCAAAAAAAGCTCGAGTTGGGAAAGAAGCTACGTTTGCGCTTGGAATATACAGAGCAAAAGCTTGATAAGGGAGAAGTGAGCTTTGGCGAAGAAGGCGCTCCAAATGAGATCGGCGCACGACTCGGAGACCAGCTGGATATTTTGCATGCTGTCGCGGAAGCGGGGCTCATCTCCCGCGAACTCGGCATTTCTTTGGAAAAGGAATATGAAACAAAGGAGGATATTCAAAAAGGCATTGAAAACGGAAGCAGAAAGGCAAGACTCGATCAATTTACTTCTCGACAGTCGGCAAAAAATAGGGACGCGCAAGTAAATTTTATAAACGATCAAGCCTTGCAGGCAGCGATGTATGCAGGCGTGTTTTCTGCAGCAGGCATGCTAATTCGAGATCTTTTGGCTGGTGGTCATTGGTTTGGAGGCGGAAAATCCGAGGCTCATCCATCTCACGTTCGCATTGCAAAGCCAAAGCTCAAAGGCCATACTTCTTCCCATCAATCCATACCTCGGCGTTCTCTATCTATCCCTCCAAAAACTTCTACTCAAGCTCCGCCAAAAATATTTCTACAGGGTGCAGAAACCAAAATGTCTCCATTTGAGAAAGTGACTGTACCTGAAAAGCTTACCTTACAAGACATCCCGACATCCGCTCAACTTAAAAAAGTTATTCCCGAACTTTCCGATCTGGGCCCGGGCCCGAAGATTCTACCAATTGATGTTGTGATGCATCAGGCACAGGAGCTCGACAGTCCTCGCCTTGCCGCGCTCTTTGAAAGCGCGAATGTATACCGATTTAGGGACGGCCTTTATGCCGCATCTGTGGACTTGAAAGGAATTGTTGATAATTTTGACAGGCTTCCTCCATCGGAACAGAATGTAGTCGTAGAACATATTGAGAAAATGCTTAAGGAAATCAATGCAAATGACTTTTCGAAACATCTCGATACAGAAAATTGGACTTTCCTCAACTCTATCGTTGACAGGGCGGAAAAAATCAATGCTCTCTTTAAGATAAAGCATGGGCAGGAAAGAGATAATTCGCTTGATCCGCTTCTGTTCAGATTGAGAGGGGATCTGCATCCTGAACATTTGAAAGAAGCAATACCAGAGGTGGCTGAAGGACCAAAGGTGGTGCATACAAAGACATATGAGACAGCGCCCCCTTTGCGATCCGGGCATATTTTCCCCCGCGTCGATGAGATGCGCATGCCGCAAAATTATCCTCAGAATAACGCGTCTTTGCTTTCTGCCGAACAGGTAATATTGCAGAGAAATCCTCTCCTCGCCCAAAATCTCGAATCACTCGAACATATCCTAGATAATGATCAAAAAAATTGGTCTTTTAGCAACATCGATTCAAACCTCACGTTTATCGAAGCTGATTTCAACCGGTTTCCGCTCCTCCTTCAAGATACAATAATGGACCATATCAAAAAGCTTGATGGCGTTATTTTCAAAGCGCGTATCGGCATTGCTTCCAATGGAAGCGAGGCAGAGCATCTCGAACATACGAGAGATATGCTTCTTCAGATGCAAAGGCTCCACAAACGGACGCATGATTCGTTCTTCCGGAGCATTGCTGAACACGGCTTTAGCGAGCAGGAGTACAATAAGAAAATTGTCGCAAACCATCTTACCGTCCGGACCATTTTGGATGTATATGCTTTGAATCAAGCAGAACATAAATTGAGTCCTTTTGTTAAATGGCTTGCCACAGATGAGGAATTTAACATGGCTGATGCTCCGAAAGATATGCCGGTTGACGAGTATATTCGAAGCCGCTTTGTTCTGAAACGGAGCGAACAAGGCATTTTGGGATTAGGAAGGATATTTA
>DAIPMQ010000050.1:0-4155 GCA_036768625.1 Parcubacteria group bacterium | reverse complement strand
CTCTATGGCGGCTCCGCTACATTTCAGAACGCCGAAGATATTATGAAAGAAGGGCAAGTCGACGGGTTGCTCCCAGGCAGACAGAGTCTGGAGCCGGAAGGATTTGAACAAATGTTGCGGATTGTCGATAGTATTTAATTAGACTGGTTGTCTTGCGAGTTTCTTGAAGCAATCTTATTTCTTAGATTGCCGCGTCGCAGAGCCTCCTCGCAATGACAGTGGTATTTCAAAAGTATGAAAATAATAACTGAAGCAGGTGATCTCAGAGGCAAAAGGGTTTTTCTCCGGTGCGACTTCAATGTGCCAGTGACAGAAGGAAAAATTGACGACGATTACCGCATCCGCAAGGCATTGCCGACTATCAACTTTCTTCGCGGGCAAGGCGCGAGAATAATCCTTGCAAGCCATATCGAAACAGAAGGAGAGCCGACTTTGAAACCAATACATGAATATCTCCAAAAGCTTTTTCCGGTTTCGTTTATTGAGGATTATTATCCTCTTGATATATCGAAAGAAATTAATGACGTACCTGAAGGGGAAGTGATATTGCTGGAGAATCTGCGTAAGTACAAAGAAGAGAAGGCGAATGACGAGAACTTTGCAAAGCATCTCGCATCGTTTGCTGATATCTATATCGATGACGCATTTGCTACAGCCCACCGCGAACATGCATCTATTGTCGGAATTCCCAAATTCATTCAAGGCTTCGCGGGACTGCTTTTGGCTGATGAGGTGAAAAATCTATCCCTTGCATTCAATGCGCCGCATCCGTTTGTCTTCGTCTTAGGAGGCGCGAAGTTCGATACGAAGCTGCCACTTATAAATAAATTCCTTTCGCTTGCAGACACAATTTATGTCGGAGGCGCCTTGGCAAATGATCTTCTTAAAGCGAAAGGGTTTGAAGTTGGAACTTCGGTTATTTCTGAGGGATTCGATGCGGCTCTCATCCTTAAAAGCGAAAAGCTTCTTTTGCCGATTGATGTGATTGTTGAGAATGGATCCGATCGCGAAACGAAGAAGCCGGAGGATGTAAAGGCAGATGAGAGGATAATGGATGCAGGAATGGAAACTCTTAAAATTATTAAAGAAAAAATTGAAAGCGCAGCTTTTGTTTTGTGGAACGGGCCGCTTGGATGGTTTGAGAAAGGATATAAAGAAGGGACAGACGAACTCGCTCAGATGATTGCCGCAAGTTCGGCGCAGTCCGTAGTCGGCGGTGGAGATACGCTTTCATCGATTGCTTCGCTTGGAATCGAAAACAAGTTCACCTTCGTGTCGACCGGCGGTGGCGCGATGCTTGATTTTCTCGCGAATGGGACATTGCCGGGAGTTGAGGCGTTGAAATAGTTTGTGTCTATAGAGAGTAAAAAACCTCCGTAATAGTTGGAGGTTTTTTTGACTTTTATTACAAATAATTGTATCTTATTTTAAGAAAAGTTTCCATGGAGGGAAACAAAAATGTTTTTAAGAATCGTTATTCTGGTTTTGTGCGCTTTCGTCAGTATTCATGCTTAGGTTGGCGGCTCTGATCCCGCTCTTGCGCAAAATCTGCCGACATGGAAGAACGGCAAATATAATCTGGAAAAAATCGTTACCAAAGGGAATGCTTCCTGGGCAGAAATTGAAATAGCCGGGTTGTTGGAAAAATATACTCTCACAATTCTTTCTTTGGTCGATGATTTTCAAAAAAGCAATCCTTTACTTGAAGTGACGGGTTTCCAGGTTCAAAAAAAACACACTAAGTATAATATGTATAAAGAAGAAGATATCCAGGGTATTTGGATTTTTCACAAGCCGAAAAATACTATACCACTATGCTCCAAATAAAAAAGCTTCGGCATGCAAAAAGGCGTCCCGAAGCTTTTTCTTTTTCAAATTTATTTCTCCAAATTATTAATGTTTCTTTTTATTTTTTCTGCATTACCTTCGAAATCTTTAGCAACACCTTTGACTTCGCGATTTGGATACACCCAGATGTGGGCATGCTCGATTTCATCGCCGACTATTTTTGAGAGTATCCAATCGGTATCAAATGCTTTTCTTTGAGCAAGGGCAATTTTTTTAACGACTTCAAAATATTCACCCGCATTGGGCACATTCCATACCCAGCGGAAATGTTTTTTCGGAATCACCTGCACATGGCCGGGGGACTGGGGATGGATGTCGAGGAAGGCGAAAAAGTCATTGTCCTCATAAACTTTATGCGAGGGGATCTCGCCGCTGACAATTTTACAAAATACGCAATTATTCATGGTAAGTATCCTATCACACGAGAGCGGTGTACTATAAGTGCACATGAAAACCAAAATCTCCTTGAAAAGTGAGGCAGCTCGAAAGCAATGGAAATCTTCCAAGAATCTGTACGAGCTTCATGATTTGCCTGCTGCAGCGAATGATCTCGGCAATTTCTCGCAGCTCGCGCGGCATCTGCTCGCACTTCGCGGAATCAAAAATGCTGAAGAGGCAGAAAATTTTTTGAGGCCCAATTATGACAAGCAAAATCACGACCCGTTTCTTTTGAAGGGTATGGAAGAGGGTGTCGCGCGCATTTTGGAGGCGATGGAAAAAAAAGAACGGATCATGATCTACACTGATTATGATGCCGATGGAATTCCGGGCGGCGTCGTCTTGCATGACCTTTTCAAAAAAATCGGCTACGCTAATTTTACAAACTACATTCCGCATCGCCATAACGAAGGCTTCGGCTTGAATTTAGAAGCAGTTGAGAAGTTTGCAAAGGACGATGTGAAACTCATCATTACCGTCGACTGCGGCATCACTGATGTTTTGGAAGTTAAACGCGCTTCAGAACTTGGAATGGAAGTGATCATCACAGATCATCATTTGCCTGCTGCAGAGCTTCCGGCAGCTTTAGCAATCATAGATCCGAAACAAGAAGGCTGCGAGTACCCGTTCAAAGAATTATGCGGCTCAGGTGTCGCCTTTAAGCTTGCTCAGGCTGTGATCGCAAAAGACCGGCAGACAAAAAATAAATTTAATATTATTTCTGGAGCAGAGAAATGGTTTCTTGATATGGTCGGGCTTGCAACCCTCTCCGACATGGTACCGCTCGTCGGCGAGAACAGAGTTTTTGCGTTCTATGGTTTGAAGGTCTTGCGCAAGACTCCACGGCTGGGCTTGCTTCAGCTAGCTCGACAGTTGCGATTGGATCTCAATCATCTCACCGAAGACGATATCGGATTTACGATAACGCCTCGCATCAATGCAGCGTCACGCATGGGCCAGCCCAGGGATGCTTTCGATCTCTTGAAATCTACTGATGTGCTTGAAGCAGGAAGACTCGCATTGCATCTCGATGAGATCAATACCGAACGGAAGACGGCGGTCGCCGTCATTGTCCGTGAGGCAAATAAAATGTGTTCCGAGCGAACCGGAAACTCATCAATGAAGCCGCTTTTGGTGCTCGGCAATCCCGATTGGCGTCCGTCGCTTCTGGGGCTCGTCGCATCCAAATTGGTCGAGGAGCATAAGCGTCCGGTGTTCTTATGGGGACGCGAGGCGGGCGAAGGTTTGAAGGGCTCGTGCCGATCCGATGGCAGCGCGAACGTTGTCGAACTCATGGAACGCTCAAAGCACGTACTTCTCGGCTTCGGAGGGCATAGGATGGCTGGCGGATTTTCAACATCGATCGATCTTATCCATAGGCTCGATGAAGAACTTAACAATTCATATAATGAGTTTAGAGGTGAGCTAACGCGGCAGGAAGTTTGCGGAATTGATCAAGTCTTATCACTTGATGATGTCACATGGGAAAATTATCGGGAAATCGAGAAGCTGGCGCCCTTCGGGCTCGGTAATCCGAAACCGGTTTTTATGTTTGAAAAAATTGAGATTGATAACGTGCGGAGCTTTGGAAAGGGGAACTTGCATCTCGAACTTGCGTTCCTTAATTCCAAAATGCAGAAAATTTCCGCAATTGCATTCTTTACAAAACCTAATGCCTTTGGGTCCGAGCTTAATGAAGGCGCAAAAATTAATCTTGTTGCTCATATGGAAAAGTCGGTGTTTCGCGGCAATGTGGAATTGCGATTGAGGATCATGGATTTGGTCGCTTGATAAATTTTAATACAGATCCAAATCTCATTTAGTGGCTTCGGTTTTTCGAGATAATGCCCTAGGTTATGCGATATTCAT
>DAIPMQ010000049.1:0-4201 GCA_036768625.1 Parcubacteria group bacterium | reverse complement strand
AAGAATGGGAAGGTCTTAGAGAAGATATCGATTTGGCAGAGGAGTACGGCTTTGACATTGAAAAAAAGCGGGACGGAGCTCTCAATATCCAGAATGCAGGCTATGCGAAGTTAAGGAATCAGGCGAAGTTTCATCCGCTGAAATATCTGTATGCACTCAAGGAAAAAGCTGCTGCAAGGGGAGCGATGATTTTTGATAAAACTGAAGCAGAAGAAATTTCCGAAAACGGCCCGTTTAAAGTCAGGACGCCGGGTGGTGAAATTACTGCAGAACACGTGCTCATCGCGACTTACCAGCCATTCAATAACCCGAAAGAAGTATTTGCTCATAAAGGAATGTACACCTCCTATCTCATGGAATTAAGCATTCCTTCCGGCGCGCTCCTTGAAGGAATTTATGAGGATGAGGACAATCCATATCATTATTTCCGGATCGATAAGGATCCGAAAGGGCTTCGCGACCGAGTTATCTTAGGGGGCGAGGATCACCGCCAGGAATTGCCGCTTGAGCCGCAGAAGGCATATGGCGCGCTTGAAGAATATTGGAAAAAAACCGTCAATGCGGAATATGAAATCGTTTTGAAATGGAGCGGGCCCATTCTTGAAACTGTAGACGGACTTGCTCTCATCGGTCCGTACAGCGAAAAATTGCCGAAAGCTTTTCTTGCGACAGGATTTTCCGGCAATGGAATGACCTACGGCACACTTTCTGCAGCCATGTTCGCTGAATTCGTGCTTGGGAATAAAATTCCATGGAAAGATCTTTATGATCCGCTGAGGGAAATGAAGCCGCGGCAATTATGGCAGAAAGGCAAGGATTTCGCTGAAGAATTCGTGCACGGATATGCAAAGGACGTCTTCCGTTCCTCAGATGGGGATAAAAACAAGAAGTAAAAAGAGGAATAATATTTTAAACCGATTTTATTCTTTTGGCTTAGCAAGCCATTCCGCGATTCAGAGAGGATATTTAGAAGGCATGCCGGAGCGCCGGGGATATTTTGCCGGAGCAGGAGCAATCTTACGTATTATGACAAGGCTTCTGTCCGAAAGAGCTGGAATATGGATCGGAATAATGCGGGAGATCTCTCCTCCAAGCAGCCGGATTGCGCTCTCTGCGTGAGCTATTTCGGCGTTTGTTGAAGAAATATTATTTTTTTGCGCTATGAACGTCCCGCCGACTTTGACGAACGGAAGCGCAAATTCTGCAAGGACGGAAAGTTCGGCTACTGCCCTCGCAGCCGCCATGTCGAACTGCTCTCGGTATTCTTGCATCTGGGCAAATTCTTCGGCACGGCCGTGTACTGCTTGAATGCCCGCGAGGCCCAGAGTCTCAATCATATGCGAGAGAAATTCAACTTTTTTGGAGGTCGCTTCAATAAGAGTCATTTCAAGATCCGGGCGCATTATTTTTAGGGGAAGACCTGGAAATCCGGCGCCTGAACCGATATCCGCGAAGCTCCGACTCTCTGCCGGAATAGCCTGAAGTAATGTTAGTGAATCAATAAAATGCTTCGTTATTACCTCGCTTCGCTCTTTTATGGCGGTAAGATTCGTGCGCTCATTCCACTCCGAAAGCTCCTTTAAATAAATATCAAACTGGCCCAATTCCTTTTGAGAGATTTCAATGCCGAGCAGCCGCGCTATATTTTGCAGATCCTCCATGATCGCGGATTATACCATAGGCGGAAATTGGCTGATCTGTTGAATTGAAAGGGGATAACGCATGCTGAGCATGCGGCGAAACTGCTATAATATACTTACTAAAAGCTTAATATTAGTCCATGTCAAAAACATTTAAAATAGCAATTCCGATCCTTATAGCCCTTATCATCATAGGGGCTCTTCTTGCTGTGACCGGAACGAATACATTCATGGCAGAGAAACAGAGCGCATCCATTGAAGGCATTAGCAGCTCAACTGATTATCAGCCAATAAATGAAACTATCTCCGCTCAATCGGGAACCGCAGCCTCAGCTGTTCCCTCAGGCGATAATTCGATCGATAAAGATGCCGCAGCGCTTGATGCGGACATGGCGGTATTCAACTCGAGTTCAGCAAGCGCTGACAAGGGATTAAGCGATAAGCCGGTTGCCCAATAGTAGTAGTTCCACTCTCATTTATATAATTAAATTTCACACATGAATTATCACAAAGCACATCGTTTTGCTGCAGGCGCAGTGGCGCTCGCATCGCTTGCGCTTTGCACGCTCCAGGCGTCCGCACAAATAAATGTGAATACTGATGCAAGCGTATCTATAAAGGCCACCACATCGGTTCGCGCGAAACTGAGCCAAGATAACAGTGATGAGCGCATGAGCCAGTTCAAGCTTAAAGCCGATCAAGAAATTGACAGGCGCATGACAGCGCTCACTAACCTCAGTTCTCTCATAAGCGGAATGAAGCATGTGTCGGCGGCAGACAAAGCATCTCTTTCAGCCTACGTCCAAGGACAGATAAAGCTCATGACTGATCTTAAAGCAAAAATAAATGCTGATACGACTCTGGATTTAGTAAAGGCCGATGTAAAATCTATCACCTCATCTTACAGGGTCTTTGTGCTTGTGATCCCGAAGGGGCATATAGAGGTTGCCGCTGACAGGGCTCTCGATATTGCTGCGCTCGCAGGAGATTTGTCTCTCAAGCTTGGAGCTCGCATTGATGCTTCACAAGCAGCCGGCAATGATATAAGCACGCTTAAAGCGCTGCTTTCCAATATGAATAGCACGTCCGCTGATGCAAAAATTCAGGCACAAGCAGCGTTGGATTTAGTGGCAAACCTCACTCCTGACGGAGGAGATCAAGCGAAGATGGAATCAAACAAGCAAGCGCTTCAGGCATCTCGCGCCAATATCAAAGCAGCATCAAAAGATCTTGAAGAAATCCGCAAAGATGTGCGCATGATCATTGTTGGCCTCAAGCTCTTCAATCTTAAGGCTTCGGGGAAAATATCCGCTTCCAGTACTGTTTCCGCGACAGCTTTGCCGGGTGAGCATTGCGGGGGCAATATAAGGAACGCATTGCAGTGCGGCGCAGGGTATCACTGCGCGGGCAGTGCAAACTCAAGTCTTCCGATGGGGGATGTGGGCGGAACGTGCGTAGCTAATCAATAAATCGTGGAGGAATGGGAATCGCCTGTGCTTCTTCGAGCGGCATAAATTCTCCCGAGGTTAAATGTCTTTGCTCGAATGTGAAACCAGCCAAATAAGCAATCAGCCCTGTATCGAGGGCTGATTTTATTAATAGCTCTGCTTTCATTGTTTTTTAACAATCGGAGCTATAATAAGGTGCTGAAGCAAAGATTCAAATGAAGCGATTGCCATCTGGGGAATCGAAGTCCGAATCAGCGTCAAAGTTTATAAAATAAATTTCGGGAAATGGCGGCGTTTCCTTCTTTAGGAATGAAATCCAAATTATACATAATAGCTATTGTTCTGCTTGGCCTCATCGGGGTCGTTGTGCTCCGCTCTCATTCCCAAACTGTCAAAATCGAGCCAGTTCAAACCACAGTAAGCGGCATTGTTAAATACGTGGCATTGAGCGCCCAGGTGATAACGGTTACAACGACGGATTCGAAAGAAATAACGCTTGCCTTGGATCCGAAAACGGCGCTGTATGACGAATCAGGCGGCTCAGTGAATCTCTTGGATATAAAGCCTGGAATGTCTATCAGAGCCGATGGAACGACGACTCAGACTTCTATTATTACGCGAAGCATAATGATTGTATCGAGGCCGGTCGCCGGTATTGATATTGCCAATCCTTGTCCCGGGGTCATTTCTGAAGAAAATAGCGGAATTTCCTGCAGGCTGGCAGTTAACTCGCGTATTACTATAACATTGCCCTCTGCTTCATTCTCGCGGCCAGCGCTTTCCATCGACCCGCAGGCAGCACTGAGCGAAACATTCGGCGCCTCTACGCAAAATGACAGATGGGTAAGAACATTTGAAGCCCTCCAGCAGGGAAAAGTAAGCATTCGGGTTCCTTCGAAGAACAAGACGTTCAGCGCATTTACGGCAACTCTCGATCTTTATGGAGAAGCTTCGACAACCTCGAATTCCTCGAGCGTGCCATCTCCTGATGCAAGCAGCACTCCGCAACCTTAATAGCAGCGTATTGTTTTTCTTTCTTTGCTGGCTTTTAGAAAGCGCTTTAAGCTCGTCAATTTCCAATTGAAAGTAGCACAGCATTAATGGTTTGTTCAT
>DAIPMQ010000006.1:16622-18751 GCA_036768625.1 Parcubacteria group bacterium | reverse complement strand
CCTTTTGGGCCTTATTAAGGCGTTTATATTCCTTTTCAAAGGCTTCTGATGTCATTCATGCATTTTAACATGCGGAATTATGATTATGAGATTTGCTAATTCTCCGCAATGATATTATCGTTGAGAAGGATTTGCAACGGAGGAGAGTACATGATGAAAAAGGCTTTGTTGGTTTTGCTTGCAGCCATAAACATAGGCTCTGGCCAAGAAATAAAACGCAGTGAAAAGATGTCTCTCGAAGCGAGAACATTAACAGCTTTAAAAAACCTGAGCGATATAATCAGCATATTTCTCGTCGAGCGAAATGTCCTTGTGAAGGAAAGAGAAGATCTCATAAAGTCGCTCGAAGAAGCGATTGATCGCAAAGATATCCCGACCATAGAATCGAGCCTGGAGAGAATCTTAAAAAATTCCCGCAATATTAGCCGATGCGCGAAGGAGCTTCACTACTTCACCAAGTTTCGTATGGAGTTCACAGTTGCGGGACTTGAGACAAACGTAATTGATCTAGCTCTGGCAGAGAAAATATTCACAACATCAGGAAAAATCTTTGACCTTCTTATCCGGGAGAAACAGCCGGCAAAATTGAAGGAAGAAATCGCCAAAGCGTTTGAAATGCTAAAAAACCACATCAATCCTCGCAAAGCGGGCCAGAAACTGGCCCGCTTTTTTTATTCATTGAAATTCATCGATTGTATGATAGAGTCGCCATGGAAGAAGCACAATGAACCTTTATACTTTGGATCTATCAGATGAGGAATATGAATGCGTTGTAAAATATAGGCATTTCGGCAGATTTGCATTCAAAAACAATGAAAAGATACTGGCCTGGAAGGAGGACCAACCGTTTGGAATTACTCACAAAGGAAAAAACCTCGGCGTGGCCCAGTTTTTTGGACGGCAAGTGTTCGCGGTCACAAAATCGATCATGCGTACAGAATTGAGATTCGTGTTGATCGACTCAAAACCAATCAAGCAAGCACAGGAGCCGCCAAAAGCAGAACCCAGACCTTCCAAGAAGGATAAGAAGAGAAAGGTTGCTGCCATGAAAGCGGCATAACATATCATCGGCGGTCCGGAGTTCCGGACCGCTTTTTATACAGAAAAACCTTTCGATATATCGAAAGGTTTTTCTGTAGTTTGTTTCTGTTTTTGTTTCCGTACCAAATCTGGAAGTCTTAGTAACCACGCAATCTATTTATTTTTTCATGTTGTCTGATCTTGTCGTGAGCTTTCGCTTCAATCTGTCGTATCCGCTCGCGTGTAACGCCAAACTCCTTCCCCACTTCCTCAAGTGTTCGTGGCACGCCGTCGATAAGTCCGTGGCGAAGCTCAAGAATCCGGCGCTCCTTTGCAGGAAGATCGCCAAGGATTTCCTTGACCTGGTCGGTTACAATGCGACGCGATGTTTCCTGGTCGGGAGAAAGAATCTTATCATCAGCAATAAAATCGCCGATTTTCGATTTGTCCTCATCTTCTGCACCGACAGGAGCTTCGAGAGAAACCGTGCTCTGGTCGATCTTCTCAATATTATAAATCTTTTCCACATCCATATTCATTTCAGTAGCGATCTCTTCGGGCAACGGGTCGCGGCCGAGATCTTGGGAGAGCCTGCGGACTACCTGCTTGTACTTAGCGATTGTTTCTACCATATGGACCGGCACTCGGATCGTGCGGGATTGGTCAGCAAGAGCGCGAGTAATAGCCTGGCGAATCCACCATGTTGCATACGTGGAGAATTTATAGCCCTTTGACCAGTCGAATTTGTCGACAGCCTTAAAGAGACCGATATTCCCTTCCTGAATAAGGTCGAGAAGCGTCAAATCGGGCGATCGGCCGACATACTTCTTTGCAATGGATACGACAAGACGAAGGTTTGCACGAGCAAGGAGGTTCTTCGCCTCTGTATCACCTACCTGGATGCGCTTTGCAAGGTCTTTCTCATCGCCGCCGGAGATGAGCGAGTGCTGGCCGATTTCACGTAGATACATCTGGACCGAGTCGAATGTCGAGTCGTTCTTATTGTACGCGTATTTCTTCATCAAGTCTGCTTCCAGATTTTCATCCAAAAGATTCCCGCTCTCCAATATGTCGATGCCGGCCACATTGAATTTTTCATAAAGCTCATC
>DAIPMQ010000006.1:15824-16612 GCA_036768625.1 Parcubacteria group bacterium | reverse complement strand
ATATCATCTTCAACAGTAGGAAATTCCTTCAAGATTTCATCAAATGTAACAAAGCCGCGCCCGCGCCCTTTAACAAGGAGCCGATCGACTTTTTCGTCCATTTCGCCTTTAGTTGCCTTCCGAGGACGCACAGGCTTTTCTACCAAAGTCGTTTCGCTCGACTTTGCGCGTGCAGGCGCTGCCGCATTCTTTTTCTTCTTCTCTACATTCTTTTTCTCCTGTTTGCCCTTCTTCTTTGGGGCAGTGGAGGCTTTTTTAGGCGTTTTCCTCACTTTCGAGGATTTGGACTTATTTGCTTTTTTGTTTTTCTTTTTGCTTTGCATTTATTATAGGGGATGATTATACCATATTTGCCATTTTTTGGAACTTGATAAAAAATTTGAAATCTGCTTAAAACCTGTGGTTGAGGCATATTCTACTCCTTCCATTAACAATATTTATATTCATCGAAATTTCATTTGCTTACGTCTCTTTTGAGCAGTTCCAGGCGCTTTGCTAATTCCTGAATGCGCTTGAGAATCTCTCTCACATCTCCGCCATCCTCGATCTGCCGTAATTCCGTTTGCGTCCTGTCAACCTCTTCCTGCACAAGCTTTCTCTCCAGGCTCTGCAAAAGCTCCTTCATATCCTGCTCGAAGATATCCTTTCCTTCGTAATAATTTTCTGTTTCAAAAATAAGCTCTTCGGATATTTCGGCCGTTGTCTCCTTAAGGGCCAGGAACCTTTCTTCGCTGCAGATCGCGACGACCTTTGAACGGAAATCAACAAGCTCCGGCTTCCAGTAGATC
>DAIPMQ010000006.1:1962-15814 GCA_036768625.1 Parcubacteria group bacterium | reverse complement strand
CTTTTGCATCGAGCGCTGGATTCTTGAGATCTTCCCAAATAGCTTCTTCCCGAATGCCGGTGCGCTTTGAGGCTTCAGCCACATAATGCGACTTCTCGATCGTGCTGCCGAGATCGCCGATGAATGGAAGGACCTTCGCTCGAAGCTCTTGGGCCATTTTGTGCTTATCGGAAATTTTGGCAAGTTCGCCGAGCTGAAAATCAATGATATGTCGGGAATGCCGAAGTGCATCCGCATATGCTTTTGGTTCCGAAAGAATGAGATCTGCCGGATCGCTCCCTTTGGGAAGCGAAGAAATCTTCACTTCAAGCCCCAGCTGAAGTGCGAGCCTCGAATTTTTTTGGGCGGCTGCCAATCCAGCGTTGTCGGAATCATATGCCATGACGATGCGGGGGCTAAGCTTCTTCAATCGTGCAAGATGCTGATGCGTCAATGCAGTTCCTGAAGCTGCAACAGTATTCGCATATCCTGCCTGATGGCTTAAGATCAAATCCATTTGGCCCTCTACAAGAATGGAGTAATCCTTCTTGCGGATAGCCGACTTCGCTTTGTGCAGTCCATAGAGGAGCTCGGATTTGTTGAACAGCGCAGTCTCCGGACTATTGATGTACTTTGGCGTAGTCGGATCAGTCGAAAGCGTTCGGCCAGAAAAGCCGACAACGCGCCCTGAAGCATCGAAGAGCGGAAACATGACGCGTCCTCGAAAAGCATCATAGTAGCGGATTGAGGATGAAGCGGCCTCGTCGGCGTCTTTGTGCTTTACAAGCCCTGCTTGCTCGAGCTCAATGTCGCTGAATTTCATTTTTTTGAGGTGATCATACAGAGAACGCCATTCATCCTCCGCGAATCCTATAGCCCATTCGCGCAAAGTCTCCTCTTTAATACCGCGCTTGGCCAGATATTCTTTCACTTGGGCAGCTTTTGAGAGATTGCCTGCAAAAAACGTCTTTGCCGATTCGAGAATCGCATAGAGCCTCTCATGCTCGCCTTTTGATTTCGGATCGCTTTTTTCCAATGGAATGCCTGCTCGTTCCGCGAGCAATTTAAGCGCGCCTTTAAAATCCAGTCCTTCTATTTGCTCCACGAACGAGAAGATATCCCCTTTGGCATGGCAGCCAAAGCAATAAAATGTTCCCCGTTCAGGAGAGACTGTAAAGGACGGCGTTCGCTCATTATGGAAGGGGCATCGAGCTTTATATGTTCCGCCCGCTTTTTTGAGCTCGACATAGGAACCCACGACATCCAAGATGTCCAAGCGTTCCTTTATCTTTTCTACGTCTGTGGACATGGCGATGAAGATTTAAGATGTAAGAAATACGATTTAAGAATAGGATCAATTTCTTAAATCATAAATCAATTGTACCTGCAGCGAATTCGCAAACTCCCACTTCATCATGCAGCCATTTTATTTCGAGGGTACCTATCTTCCTCCTTCCACATCAGCGACCATCTTCGCCTTAGGACTTCCCGCAAAACCGGTTCCTGCAGGTATAAGCCTGCCTATAATAACGTTTTCCATGAGGCCTTTGAGCTCATCTTCAATGCCGCGGACAGCGCCATTTATGAGAATGCGCGTTGTGTGTTGGAACGATGCTGCAGAAAGGAAGCTTCTTCGCGAGAGAGAAACCTCAGTAATGCCCATTACGATCGGGTCTGATTTTATTTCTTCTCCCTTCTCCTCCTTCACTCGCTCGTTTTCTGCCCGGATCTCGCGCGACTCTGCTATGTCTCCGCGCGCAAATATCGAATCCCCTGCATCCTTGATGCGACGGCGAGAAAACATCTGCTTTATGATGACCTCAATATGCTTGCGGGAAACCGGCGCTCCCTGCAGTTCGTAGATTTTCGAAATCTCATGAATGATGTATTCCTGCGCTTTTTCTCTGCCTCCATATTTGAAGACTTCGTCGATATCGGCCGAACCGTCAGTAAGAAATTGTCCCTTCACCACCTTATCGCCGACTTTGACGAACACAGTTCTCGTATGGCTGGCTTTATATTCGATTGATTCTTTCGTTCCTTTCCGGTCCTCAATATCGGGAATAACTACGATTACTTTTTCCTTGCCGGTTGTACGTATTTCGCTTACCGTTCCGCCAGTCGAAGATACGACTGCAGGATTCTTCGGCTTGCGCTTTTCAAAGACTTCTTCGACTCGAGGAAGACCGGACGTAATATCGCCGCCAACGGAGGCTGTCCCTCCAGAATGGAAGGTTCTCATTGTAAGCTGCGTTCCCGGCTCTCCAATAGCTTGCGCAGCGACAGTTCCCACTGCCTCTCCCAATTCGATCACGCGTCCTTTTCCAAGATCGGATCCGTAACACTTCATGCAGATGCCAGCAAAGCTCTTGCATGTCATCGGCGAGCGCGTCCATACTTCTGTTACTCCTGCATTCTTGACAGTGCGAGCATCCTCGTCCGTAACATAATGATTGCGTTTGAATAAAGTGTTTCCTGCGGTGTCTTTGATATCTTTGGCGAGAAAGCGTCCTTTAATGCTTTGATCGATTGGAATTTGCATTCCAACAGAGTTTTCTGTGCCGAAGACAATTCCCTCTTCTGTTTTACAATCATCTTCGCTAATCATCGTGTCTTGCGCCACAACGAAAAGCTTGCGGGTAAGATATCCGGCTTTTGCGGTATTAAGCGCTGTGTCTGTCAGACCTTTTCGAGAACCGTGCGTCGTTATGAAGTATTCAAGCGGACTAAGGCCTTCCTTTGAACAGGATATAACGGGAAATTCGATGGTTTCGCCTGTCGAGCGGATCACGAGACCTTTCATTCCGGCCATCTGGGTAATCTGACCTAAGCTGCCGCGGGCACCCGAGCGGACCATGTCAGAGACAGGGCCATTCGGATCAAGAGTATCCGGAATAAGAAGCTCGATTTCGTTTTTGGTTGCTTGCCAGATTTCGATATTCTTCTGCAATCTCTCCTCTTCTGAAAGAAGGCCATTATTGAATTGATCAACTACCAATTCGGACTTTGCCTTTGCTTTTTTGATGATTTCCGGCTTTTCTTTTGGAATCTTCACATCATCAATGCCCCATGTCGTACCGGAATAAGTGGCATATTTGAAGCCGAATGCCTTGATGCGATCCATAATGTCTGGAACATTCTCAATGCCGTATTTGGAAATCAAATCAGAAACAAGCCAGCCAACTTTCTTTCGCTCGATCTCGACATTCATGAATGGGTAGTCCGAAGGAAGAACACTGTTGAAGAGTAGCCTGCCGACTGTCGTTTCAAATATTACTCCTTTGAATTCAGTATATTTCGGAGTATCGGTTGCAAGGACAAAGACCTTGGCGCGGAAATCAACTCTGTCGAAATCGAACGCGCCGATAGCAGCATTCGGGCTTTCGAAATAGCTGCCTTCGCCGAGTTTTCCTTTCACGATTTTGGTCATCCAATAGCAGCCAAGCACGATATCAAGAAGCTTTTCAGAAACGACAGGATTGCCATTTCCCGGCTTCAGAATATTCTTGTCTGCTGCCATTATCTCGCGAGCTTCTGCCTGCGCTTGGATCGAAAGCGGAACATGGACAGCCATCTGATCGCCATCGAAGTCTGCATTGAAAGCAGTACATACGAGCGGATGCACTTGGATGGCATTTCCTTCGATGAGGATCGGCTGGAATGCCTGAATGCCGAGGCGGTGTAAAGTCGGAGCGCGGTTTAACAATACATATTTGCCTTTAATGACTTCTTCGAGAATCGCCCACACTTCCGGAATGCCTTCTTCTATAAGGCGCGATGCGCCGCGAATATTGTATGCGATTTCTTTGGAGAGTAGCTCAGAAATGACGAATGGCTTGAAGAGCTCAAGAGCCATATGCTTAGGAAGGCCGCACTGATGAAGATGGAGGTCCGGACCGACGACGATAACTGAACGCCCAGAGTAGTCGACGCGTTTCCCTAAAAGATTCTGGCGGAAAAGGCCGCGCTTTCCTTTAAGCCCGTCTGAAAGCGATTTAAGCGGACGGCGCTGAGTTTGGTTTATTGCCGAGGAAAGTGACGAGCCATGGCGGATGGAATTGTCGATAAGAGCATCCACTGCTTCTTGGAGAATTCTTTTTTCATTTCTTAAAATAACATCTGGGGCATTGATTTCCTTGAGCTTTTTGAGGCGATTGTTGCGATTGATAACGCGGCGATAGAGATCGTTGACGTCTGATGTTGCATAACGGCCGCCATCCAAAGGAACCATCGGGCGGAGCGCCGGAGGAATAACAGGAATTGTGGTTAGAAACATCCATTCTGGCCTCAAGTCAGCCTTGACCATTGCTTGAATGGTGCTCAGTCTCTTATTGAGGCGCACAGCATCTACAGAACCGGCGTTTTCTAGCTCTTTCTGAAGGCTTTCGGTGAGCTTTACAAGATCAAGATTCTTAAAAATGGTATAGACTGCTTCTGCGCCGATACCTGCTTCAAACATCGTTCCATAGCGGAGCGAGAAATTGTGATATTCTATTTCATCCAAAACGCGCCCTTCCGTAATGCTTTCAATGTCCTTCTTGGCATTAAGCACCAACTCCTTCAGTTTGTCTGTTTCATCCGGAGCAACTTTGACCTTGGCTTTGAACTCTGAATCCAGATCGCGCAAGAATTGCGATCGCTCGTCTTCCGAAACCTTAGTAACTATATATCCTGCAAAATAAATTACGCGCTCAATATCAGGCGTTGGGATTCCCAAAACCATCGAGATGCGAGATGGCATACTCTTCAAAAACCAGATATGGCTCACGGGTGATGCAAGCTCAATATGTCCCATGCGCTCGCGACGAACTATGGAGCGCGTTATTTCGACGCCGCACTTTTCGCAGACAATTCCCTTATAGCGAATTCCCCTATACTTACCACAATAACATTCATAATCCTTGTCAGGACCGAAAATCTTTTCGTCGAAGAGGCCGCTCTTTTCGGAGCGCTGGGTGCGGTAGTTGATCGTTTCCGGCTTCGTTACCTCCCCGAAAGACCACTCCTTGATGCGCTCAGGACTCGCAAGCTTAAGGCTTATCATGTCGAAATCATTCATATTCTCGGCTGTTTTTTTGTTAGTTATTGTCATGATAGTTATTTGGTTTCGTTAGAAGCTTCAAGATTTTTCGACCTTTTTTGCAACTCTACATCAAGCGAGAGTCCGCGAAGGGTGTTTAAAAGCACATTGAATGACGCAGGCGTATTGATCTGCTCAATCCTTTCTCCTTTTACGATGGCGTCGAATGCCGCAGAACGGCCGAGTATGTCGTCAGACTTGATAGTGAGCACTTCGCGAAGAGTATATGCAGCGCCGTGACCGAGAAGCGCCCAAACTTCCATCTCACCAAAGCGCTGCCCTCCTCCCTGCGCCTTTCCGCCGAGCGGCTGCTGGGTGATAAGGGAGTAAGGCCCGATGGAGCGCATATGAATCTTGTCTTCAACCATATGGTCGAGCTTGAGGATATACATATAGCCGACCGCTATGTCCTGGTCGAACTTCTGTCCTGTCCTTCCGTCATAGAGAGGAATCTTTCCATTTTCGGGGAATCCTGCTTTCTTCAATTCTTCCTTGATCTCGTCTCCGGTAGCTCCAGAAAATGGAGGCACGAGGGCTTGGTATTTAAGCGTATGTGCTGCCATTCCGAGGTGCAATTCAAGGATCTGCCCGAGGTTCATGCGACTCGGCACTCCGAGCGGCGTCAGAATAATATCAATGGGAGTTCCATCCTTCATATATGGCATATCCTCTTCCGGCAGAACGCGCGAAATAACTCCCTTGTTCCCATGGCGGCCTGCGAGTTTGTCTCCCACTGATACATTTCGAAGCTGCGCGATCTCAATGTGAATCCGCTTGATGATGCCGCTTTCGAGCTTATCGCCTTTCTCGCGCGAGAAGACTTGTACCTTGATGATTCGGCCCCGCTTTCCCGGCTCAATTCTTTTTGAAGTATCTTTGACGTCACGGGCTTTCTCGCCGAAAAGCGACCGCAAAAGCCGCTCTTCAGGAGTAAGCTGTGTCTCGCCCTTCGGCGTGATCTTTCCAACAAGAATGTCCCCAGAACGAACCTCTGCGCCCACCCGGATGATGCCATCCTCTGCAAGGTTTTTGAGTTTTGCTTCGCCGACATTCGGAATGTCGCATGTAGTGACCTCAGGCCCAAGCTTAGTGTCGCGTACATTCACCACAACTTCGTCGATATGGATTGACGAGAATTTGCTCTCGCGCACGAGGCGCTCAGAAATAATGATCGCGTCTTCGTAATTGTTTCCGGACCATGAAAGGAATGCGACGAGAATATTCTGGCCGATCGCCATCTGCCCATTGTCTGACGATGTCGTATCAGCAAGCACGTCGCCTTTTTTAATATGATCTCCCACGTTCACGATCGGGCGCTGATGGAATGCCGTAAAGCCGTTCGTGCGTGAAAAATTAATAAGCTTATAAATTTTCTCCTTTCCTTTTGAAGTCTTAACTTTGATTGCTCCCCCGTCTACATACGCAATCGTTCCGTCCTCTTCAGCAACAACAATGCGGCCAGTATCAATGACTGCGCTCTTCTCAATTCCGGTTGCGACAAGCGGTGCCTCTGGAATAAGGCATGGCACTCCTTGCTTCTGCATATTCGAACCCATGAGCGCGCGAGTTGCGTCATCATGATCGAGAAACGGTATCATCGAAGTAGCAATCGAGAATGCCTGGTTCGTTGCAACATCCATGAAATCAACTTCCGATTTATGGGTTACACCCGGCTGGCCTTTGATACGGACATCGACATCGTCGATCATGATCATACCTTTCTCATCGACGGGGGTTGCTGCATGGGCAATGCGGTATTTTTCCTCATCTAAGGCGTTAAGGTATTTGATCTCACCTGTAAGCTTTCCGTTTTTGACGACAGCATACGGCGTCTCGATCATTCCGAATTCGTTTATTTTTGCATATACGGCAAGTCTCAAAATAAGCCCGATGTTCGGACCTTCCGGTGTATGTATAGGACAAAGGCGGCCGTAGTGGGAAGGATGCACGTCGCGAACTTCGAAACCTGCGCGGGCGCGATTGAGCCCCCCAGGGCCGAGAGCCGAAAGAGTTCGAAGATGCTCGATTTCTCCAAGCGGATTTTCCTGTAGCATAAATTGCGACAACTGGTTCGTGGTGAAGAATTCCTTGATCCTGGCCTGCAAAGGCTTCGGGGAGATAAACTGCACGGGAAGCGTAACATCGCTCTCGACAGTCGACATCCTATTCTGGACGTTTCGTTTGATTTGCGACATACCGATGCGGATCTTCTGCTGGAGAAGCTCGCCCACATAGCGAACACGGCGGAAGCCGAGATGATCGATATCGTCTGCAACAGAATGCGGCGTATTGCTCAGGTGGATGATATGGGAAAGTATGAGCGCTACATCATCAATATTGAGGGTGCGGCGATTGATTTCCTTCTCATCAAGCGAAAGATCGAAGCGGCTATTGAAGCGGTAGCGCCCGACTTTCGAAAGATCGTAGCGTTCGTCGCTGAATATCGAGCGTACGAATTCACGAGCATTGTCCACGGTGGCAAGTTCGCCGTCGCGAAGGCGCTTATGGATTTCTATATATGCGTCATTAGGAGTTTTTGCATGGTCTTTTGCGAGGGTGCGCTCAAGATACTCCTTGGCCTCAGGAGTTTTTTTGAAAAGCGCAAACATCTCCTTATCGGTTTCAGCCCCAAGCACTCGAAGAAGGGTGGTCACAGGGAACTTTCGCTTCCTATCAATGCGAACATGGATAACTCCTTCTGCATCAGTTTCGAGCTCTATCCATGCGCCGCGCGAAGGTATAATCTTTGCCCCAAAATATGTACGCCCGCGGACTTCTTGTGATGTGAAAAATGCACCGAACGAGCGTGCCAATTGCGGCACGATAACACGTTCATTGCCCGAAATAATAAATGTTCCGTGAGAGGTCATGAGCGGGAAATCCGCCATAAATATCTCCTGCTCTTTCTCAGATTTCATTGTGAGGTTCTTGAGCTTAATGCGCACCTTAAGGGGCGCTTCATAGGAGAGCTTATTCTCCTTTGCGAAGAATTCGTCATATTTCGGCTGTGAAAGTTCGAACCCCGTAAAATCAAGCTGGAATTTCTTTTCCGAATAGTCCTTTATTGAAGAAAACTCGCTGAATGCTTCCTTAAGACCCTCTTCAATAAGCCACCTGTACGAATCGATTTGCGATTCCACTAAATACGGCACTTCGACAAGAGGCTTTTTGAAGCGGCCGAAAACCTTCTTCGGGAGCATTCCCGGAGTGAGTGTTTGCTCATTCACATTAACTTTCTCTGCGGATATTGTTTTAGACATGTGTGGGGATTATTAAAATGCCATTAATATTTCGGAGCGGCACTCCGTTCGCTGTAGCTCGACAATTAACGCCCAAAACGCAAAAGACGCCTCAGGATGAGGTGTCTAATTATTTTGTGGGGTTATTTTATTGAGATATATGCAAAAAGTTTTCTTGATCGAATCCTGGCCGGGATTCGATCAGCTTCTAATTGTGGGATTGCGCACGCCCGCAACTCAATCTGCAATCGTGGGGAGAGTATATACCTATTCAAACATAGTGTCAACAACCCTATCCCCAGCTAAAAATTACCTGTGGACGCGATCCATGGCTTCAGTATCTTACTGCCTCTTATTCTTTGCATTATTTCTTCTGCATTTAAAAGTAAAAGCCCTGGATAGTACCAGGGCCCTTCTAGAGAAATTACATACTACATACGGGCAATGAACTCAGATATACTGCTGACTGCTTCTGTGAGCTTGTTGGTTTCTGTTTCGAAGATTACAGAGATCTCATCGAGCAAGCCTTTCTTTAATTCATCACAGAACTTTAATACGTTTGAAGGCTTTTTAACTGCATCGGTAAGAACGTGGGTACCCAGAACACCGAAAATGTCCCACGACATCGAATAGTGATCCGATTCGAAATGTTCGAACTTGAATCCTCTCGGAAGATCGTGCCTATAATTAGTTTGTGGATATAACTTAACAAGAGCAAGAGCGAGTTCGTCGATTGCTTCGCCTATCTTCACCCACATCCTGGAGTTTTCATCTCCGGCACGCTCGAGCCGTGCAACTGCATCGTTCAGTTTCATATACAACCTCCGCGCTTTTAAGTCCGCCGACTATTTCCAGTAGAGATTAAATAATTTTTGATTTAGTTTGTCAAGCAGTTGTCTTCCATCTCCCCTCTGTCATCCCGAGACCGGGATCCACTCATCACCGCTCCCCTCTCTTATTGTCTCCATGCTTTCTACTTCGTTCCCTTTTTCCACTCCTCTATTTTCTTCTGATGACCCGAAAGGAGCACTTTCGGCATGCAGTACTTGTACATTTTTATTATCAACATAAAGAGCTCTAGCTTATGCCAGAGCTCTCTTTAAAAAGTGAATTGTTACCGAATAAACTTCCCCTCACTTTTCAGAAAAAAGTTGAAGATGAGTTTATCAGACAATTCCACACTGTTGTCATCTTGATTCGCAACGCCGATGCTGCTTTGCAACTCGACGTCGCGTGCAGCTGGCCTTCCAATCTTTTTCTGCAGGCTGTTTCGTTTGATTCCGTGCACCAATACATAAAACGTACCCAAGCGGACCTCTGAATGTTCTTACCCGAAATCTGCACCTTTACAGTAAATACAGTACCGAGAATCGCCAAACAGGTCAATACTGATGAAATTTTCCTTAATAGATCCTCTTTTATTGAGGAAATATCTACTCCTTAGGTCTTAAAGTTGTAACAAATTTGGTAAGCAATTTTTCTGCTACTTTTTTTCTTACCGCCTCTATCTCCTCACTCGAATAATGCTTCTTTGCAGACTCATATAATTTTTCTGCTGAACTGACCGTATACGCCTTCAATTCTTCTCGAAGTGCGGCTGATTTTTCAATGAGTTGCAAGAGGGTTTCTGATTGTATAAGCTTTTGAAGTCTGTAAATTATATCCTCCTGCTCCGAAAGGGGATATTTTAGAATCTCAAGAACCTCATTTAAAAAATCTTTTTCCATGATTATTTTGTATATGTATATCTCTTTCTCACCAAGTATGTACCTAAGGTAGCAGCTGCACTGGCTGTGCTTCCGTGAACGTACATAGGTAGATCTCTAAAAATTTGATAAGCTTGCTCAACAACATCAGGAATTACATCTGAATACGCTGACAAATCAGGAAGTTTACTCCCAGTAACCAATTCATATAAAGTTGCTCCCGTAAGGGCCATGGAAGAAATGACAAGCGTCTTGCCCAAAGCTTGCTGCCACCTATGTTCGTGATCTTCAGTATATGAATCAAAAAAATCTTCTGGCGTCTTGCCCTCATTTTTTTCTGAATTTTCACCTGCATCTTCGGGAATGTTCAGTTGATTCTCCGAATCGGATTGTGGGAAATCTTCCATTGGGTTCAATTATCTTTTTATTAATAAAAAATTATATCACAAATTTGCATAACAATTCACCTTTTTCCTCTTAATTTCCACTCCTCTATCTTTTTCTGATGACCCGAAAGGAGCACTTTCGGCACGCGGTATTTCTTTCCTTTATATTCTATAACTTCCGGACGAGTATACACATCATGAGACGAAATGCGTGATTCTTCTAAAGATCCGATATTTCCAAGCACCCCAGGGCATCGACGGGCGATGACATCGATCATGAGCATTGCGGGTAGTTCGCCGCCCGTGAGCACGAACGGACCGATAGAAATATCCTCCATCTTGAACACTTTTTTGATGCGAGCGTCAGTTCCTTCGTACCGCCCTGAGACAATGATGGTATCGGTGAACTTCTGGGCAGCCTTCTCCCCTATTTCATTCGTGAATTGCTTCCCTCCCGGTGATAGGAAAAATATTTTCACAGCGGCATTCTTTTTTTTGCGCTTTGCTGAAGTCTCAGCATTTTTAATCGATTTCTCAATCGCTTTAATGACAGGCATCGCCTCGATCACCATTCCCGGCCCACCGGTATATGGCTTTCGATCAATGCGGCGCCATTTGTCTTTTGTAAAATCACGTGGATTATAGAATTTAACCGTTATTTTTTTATCATCGAGCGCGCGTTTAAGAATCGATTCTCCGAGATAGGAATCGAATGCCGAAGGAAAAAGTGTAATTACATGAAAATTCATTTTCACAAAATACCATTAAAATGTAATTTTGTCATATCAAAAGCGCGGGCTATATACCCGCGCTAATTTATAAGTCATAACTTAATCCTGTCCCCACAATCTCAAAACCTGCTTTTGTAAATGTTTCAAGCGAGAATTTCGATACTTCTGTTTGTACAACTACAAGCTTATAGCAATATAATTGTCTTGCTTTTTCCACAATTTCTATAAAGAGTTGCTTCAGAACAGAGTTTGGGCGGGAAATTTCAGCAACCCACAATTGATCCAAGAAACCATATTTTTCAGATGTGGCCCCATTATGCGTGCTGTCCTTTTTAATAACCAGTAAGCGCGCTTTAGCAACATTTTCATTATTTCGATACACTTCGAAAACATAAATTTCAACGGTCTGAGCATAATACTTGTACATTACTTTCTCTCCATATCTGAGACTACTCTAAGTAATTAAAATATCAAGTTTTTTATATCGACTTCCTCCTGATGAAGTGATCAGAATTTAAAGTACTTATATATGTTTTTTATTTTAAATTTAGATCGATAGGTCATCCATCGCTTCATCAACTGTCTTTGAAGCTTTTCCGGGCTCGCTTGCACCGGCCATTGAGCGAGTTCCGCCTTCTGGTTCGTTAATCTTGAGATTAACTCGAGAGTTATTTTTCATACCGACAACGCGAAGAAGAGTGCGGATTGCTTTTGCGGTATTTCCTGAACGGCCAATCACCTTGCCCATGTCGACTGGATCGACATCGAGGGTAAGAAGCACGCCCATTTCGTCTACTGTTCTATTGATCTTTACTTTGTCCGGCGCGTCGACCAATGCCTTAATGACATATTCTAAAAACTGCGTATCTTGGTGTTCCATAACAATATTACGGTTAATTAGTATCGTGCAGTGGTGGACCACAGTGTGCTACATACATATTGTAGACTTGTGCGATGTACTGCTCCCTACAATTGTAAACTACCTAGCCTTAAAATCAACCCCATGAGAAACAGAACTTTTTCATTATTCTAAAAGTTAATCACTATACTATCTATGCGATAAACTGACATGCATAATCAAAAAAAAGACGCCGTGGCGCCTTTTTTGTATTTTTATGCTTGAGGATCTTCTGCCGGAGCTTCTTCGATAGCAGGTGTTTCGGCTTCTGCTTCGGACGAAGTTGCCGATTCAGCTTCAACTATGGGTTCTTCAACAGCTGGAGTTTCAGCTGCTGTCTTTGCCGCTTCAGCTTCTGCTGCTTCCTTTTCGGCTTTCTCGGCTGCGGCCTTCGCTTCTGCATCAATCTTCGCCTGGTCTATAATAGGTTTCTTTCGCGGAAGCGGATTCACCTTTTTTCCCTCTATTATTTTCTTGTGCACAAGCATGTTATGCATCGTGTCGGAGGCCTGGGCCCCTTTAGAGATCCAGTACTTCACCCTCTCTTCGTGGATGATCTCATTTGACTTCCGAGCATCATAAGAGCCAAGCACTTCCAAAGCGCGCCCGCTTTTGGTGCTATTCTGGGATTCGGTTACGACGATCCTGAATGTAGGCTCGTGCTTCCTTCCTGTTCTTTGTAGGCGTATTTTTAACATGAGGCTTATACTAACAGAAGGTTTTTACCCGGTCAAATATACAAATAAAAGAGTCCGGCGCTCAAACGCCGAACTCAACTTCCCTGAATGGTTCTCAGCAATTTTGAGACCACTCCGCATTCAAGTTAAATAAAGTTTATAATATTCTGAAATTAAGTGCAAACGACTGTGTAAGAATATATGGCCATTCTTTACTACTACTGCTATAGTCATAATCTATGAGAAATATGAGAAACGAGCAACAAAGCGGTCCCGAGGATTCCAAAAATAATAAAAACCATGATTCGGAGCACCTTAAGCCAGAAAACCTCACAACTCCCCTCGAAGGAATTTTAAGCGTGAATGGACGTGGCATCGGCTACTTCCCCATTGAAGGAGTGGAAGAAGATATCGAGATCGAAACAGAAAATTTAATGTCAGCGCTCAATAGCGATACAGTTGAAATCGTTCTTCTGCCGAAAGTCCATGGAAAGCGCCGACAAGGCAAAGTTGTGAAAGTCCTTACTCGAGCAAAAATGGATTTTGTGGGCACGATAGATCAGACGCCGCAGGGCACATTCCTTATTCCTGATGACCGCAAGATGTACATTGATATTATTCTTCCGCCAGAAGAAGGAAAAGACCTCACAACGGGTGAAAAGCTTTTGGTGAAAATAGTGAAGTGGAATGATCCGAAATCCAATCCAATCGGCACCATTCTCCGAGACCTCGGCAAAAAAGGAATGCATGAGACTGAAATCCAGTCGATCATCGCAGAGCGCGGCATTGATACTCACTTTCCGCGCGAAGTGGATGATGAGGCTAATGCGCTTGCAAAAAGCGGACATCCGATCCCGGCGGCAGAAATAGCAAAACGCAAAGATGTGCGGGGCACTCTTACCTTCACCGTTGATCCCGCCGATGCAAAGGATTTCGATGATGCGCTTTCATTCAAGAATCTTGGAAACGGCATGTTTGAAATAGGCATCCATATTGCCGACGTCTCGCATTATGTCCGCGAAGGCACTGCTCTCGACAGAGAAGCACGCAAACGCGGCTTTTCTGTTTATCTCGTCGACAGAACCATTCCGATGCTTCCAGAAATACTTTCAAACGATCTCTGCAGCTTAAATCCCCATGAAGACAAGATCGCCTT
>DAIPMQ010000006.1:0-1952 GCA_036768625.1 Parcubacteria group bacterium | reverse complement strand
CGCCTTCTCGACGATTTTCGTCATGGATGCGGAAGGCAAAGTGCATGAGCGCTGGTTCGGCAAAACTGTCATTAATTCGGACAAACGCTTTTCATATGAAGAAGCCCAGGTATCCATGAATCAAAACGGTATTTACAGCCAGGAGCTTAATTCACTTAATGCCATTTCAAAAAAACTTCGAGATCAGCGCTATGAGGAAGGGGCCATAGATTTTGATACTGTAGAGATAAAATTCAAGCTCGATCCTTCCGGAAAGCCGATCGAGGTTATCCGAAAAGAGCGCCTTGATACCCATAAGCTTATAGAAGAATTCATGCTTCTCGCTAATCGAGAAGTAGCCGAGCGCATCGGCAATCTTGAAAAGAACAAACAGGGAAATATTCCTGCAAAAAAGCCGTTCATATATCGCATTCATGATGTGCCTGATAAAGATCGAATCGAAAGTCTTTCCCTTTTCGTCAAAGCGCTCGGTTATGACTTAGGCAAGCCTGGCAAAGATGTTACTGCGTATGATATTTCCAAGCTTCTTTCGGAAATCGAGGGCAAAAGCCAGGAAACGCTCATTAAGACTGCTGCAATACGCTCGATGGCAAAAGCGATTTATTCGACGCGCAATGCCGGCCATTTCGGATTGGCATTCCATCACTATACCCATTTCACTTCTCCTATCCGCCGCTACGCCGACCTGATCGTTCACAGGCTCCTTTTCAAATACCTCACGAACCCGCAGAGCGCGTACGAGGATTTTGCCCTCTATGAGCGCATTGCAATGGAAACATCGGAGAAGGAAGTTGTGGCTGCAGATGCCGAGCGCGCGAGCATCAAATACAAGCAGGTTGAATTCCTCAAGGACCGCGTGGGAGAAATATTCGATGCGGTTGTCTCGGGGGTTACTGAATGGGGCGTGTATGTTGAAGACCCTCTGACCCGCGCCGAGGGAATGGTCCGCCTCAAGGATATAGGCGATGATTTCTACGAAGTCGACCCGAAAACTTACTCTATTGTAGGAAAACGCTCAGGCAGGCGCTTCAGCCTTGGTGATAAGGTCCGCGTCAAGCTCATGGCAGCTGACCTCGATAGAAGAACGCTTGATTTCAAGTTCGTGTAGATGTGCTTGACAAAGTGCTATTTTAATGTATTATAATACTAGCCCAGAAAATAGTTCTAGATTGGAGGATAGAAAGTGGACGAAAAAAAAATTGAAAAGATTGTTCGCCGATATCTCAAGCCCAAGCAGGGCTTTCAGAATCTTCATGTGCAAACAGTCATATTCAGGTTGTCTCGCAAACCATTTGGCCTTATTCAGAGCCATTTCGACATAACGTCGAAAGAGGCCCATGGTATCATGCGTGCAGCCCGAAAACACATCCCGCGAGAAGTCATCGAAGGGATTCGCCAAAAACAGGCTGTTTAAAAATCAAACTGCGCCGTTGTTTATAGCAATGACGCAGTTTCTTCATATTAAATCCCTTGATTGAGTTGCTTTCGTTTTTCTAAAACAAGAGGCCTTGCGGTATGCAAGGCCTTTCAATTAATACTCGTTCTCGTTTCCAGTCGGAAATTTCAGATTGAACGAAAGCCGGATCTTTTTTGAAACCTGATGAAGAACGACTTCTCCCCTATATTTCAATCGAGGATAGTGAGAAGAGGGATTCCGCGGCACTCGTGCCCAAAGAGCGATCTGCCGCTCATCAGCAGTACGTATCTTCTTCGATCTCATGCGGATAGCTTCAGTGCCTGCGAGGCGATAAATAGAGAAAACCCCTCTCATTGGCTCATTGCCTGGAGGATCATAGATAAATACAACCTTATTTTCTTTCGACATGTACAGACCATTCACGCTGCCGAAATTTGATAAACTTTGTGAAAAAAGCGGCGCTCCTACAAACGCCATTACCAAGAGAAACCTCATGCATTGCCTCCGTATTTATAATAAAACTTTATTTAAAATT
>DAIPMQ010000048.1:889-4397 GCA_036768625.1 Parcubacteria group bacterium | reverse complement strand
CCACCATTCTTGATCAGGTCCGCGCCGCACGAAAATCTATTTACATCACTACTCCTTATTTTGCTCCAGATCGTTCGATTTTTCGGGCTTTGCGGCTCGCCGCGCGCCGCGGCGTTGATGTGCGGCTGCTTCTGCCTCATGCAAACGACAGCAGATTTGCAAAGCTCGTCGCCGAGTCATTCTTCTCCGGCTCATTCAAGGCTGGTTTTAAAATTTATCTCTATATGCCGTCCTTCCTTCATGCTAAAACAATCGTGATTGATGATGATTGGGGAACGGTAGGCAGCTCGAATTTTGACCAGTTGTCCTTTAATCTCAATTATGAGATCAATGTTATTTCATATAATCCCAAATTTTCGCTCGAACTCAAAAATCATTTCTTCGACGATCTCCAAAGCTCCTTCGAAGTTCTTCCCCATGATTGGAAAAAAAGATCATTCCTTCGCAAAATCGCCGAAAAACTATCCTTCGTCGCCAGGCCATTTGTTTAAAGTAAAAAACAAGAGAAGAATTTCACCAAAAAACTTAAAATCGTTATGATTTTGAATTTTAGGTCGGTTTTTAATGAACAGCTTGATCTCCGGAATCTCTTATTTATTAAGCCCGTCTCCTTCCTTTTGAATCATGCTATGTGGTATACTTCATCCATATAAATAGCAAGCTTTTTATCTATGGAAAACGAATCAGCACCCGTGAAGCGCAATTCGCGCATGAAGACGATCATAATCGCAGTAGTAGTCATTCTTCTTCTTGGAATCGGAGGTTATGTAGCACATTCCAAAGGCCTTCTTTCAACAGGAGTACAGCATGGAAAGACCGTAGCAACTGTGAACGGAGCGCCAATTTACCAAAGGGATGTTGATATCCGCTTCAATCAGCTCAAAGACACTTATACCCAGCAAGGAGCGAATATCACAGATCCAAATATTGTGGCAACGATCAAAAAGCAAATTGTGGATGAGATCGTGAATGAACAGCTTGTCCTTCAGGATGCGCAAAAGCAGAATATTACAGTTACCCCTGCAGAGGTCAAAAGCAGTCTCGACCAGCTCGCAGCAACAGCGGGAAGCCAGGATAAGCTGAACGCTCAAATTACGCAATTCGGTATGACGCAGGCGGATCTTCAAGAAACAGTCAAAAGAAATCTAATTTTGCAGAAATACATCGATCAGTATACGGCAAAGCAGAATATAACGGTGAGCGAAGCGGAAATAGCCCAGACATATGCAGCAGCCATCAAGGGACAGCCTGCGACAACAACTCCTGCGCTCAAAGACGTTCATGACAAGGTTGAACAGACAGTTCGCAATCAGAAAGTGGCCCAGCTCATACTTGCATTAGTGAATCAGCTGAAGCAGAACGCGAAAGTCCAGCTTTTAAATTAATTCGGAGCACATAAACGGCAATGCTTGCCGCCAGCCTATCGGTATACATATTTGTTTTTTTCGGTCTCATCTTAAGCGGTGATATTTTCCTTGTCGCAATGATTTATTCGTCGCGATTTGGCTTTATCGATCTCCCAATCCTTTTCGTCATTGCGATTTGCGCAAGTACTGTAAGCGATACCTTATGGTATGCCATGGGAAGGTTTGTGAAAAATGAAAGATTAAAGCGCTTGCCTTTGATGCGCAAAAAACCAGAATTGGCTGAGCGATTGTCGCGCAAATTCGAAAGCAGGGCCTCATTGCTCCTTTTTTCATGCAAATTCCTTTATGGAACACGCATAATAACGCAGGTTCTCTGCGGGACGCATCGGATGAAATATGGAAAATATTTTTCGATCAGCCTTGCGGGCACAGTATTATGGACATCGTTTTTGATGCTGCTTATCACTACCATCCATCAGAGCCTGGCTCTCTTCAAAGGCACACTTACGAAAATTGAGATCGGAGCCGTACTTGTCGCAGCAGTTTTTGTTGCATTGCGATTTATGATGCGCAGATTCCTGCAGGAAAAACCTATGGAAAAAAAGGAAAATTTATCATAAAATAAATTCTTTTATGAACTGTTTGCAGCTGGGTTCATCTAAAATTAAAACGAACATGATACGGTATTCCCATGAGAATACCCGAAAAAATTTCACAATCGAATATACTGCCTCTCCGAATGCTCATAACGAGCAAGCAGGAGGCGGTTTTTTATGAGGCGTACAAAAGCGAATTAAAAGAAATCGATGCATTCGAGGTTTTGCCTGCGGAAAATACCGACAAGGAAGGCCAGTTCAAGACGCGTTCGAGAGGTATTGTTGTGCGGAGCGGCAGCATGTTTGAGCGCAATGACAATGCTCTCATTCGGGATTTTATGAGAGAAATCGATAAACTGGTCAAAAAGCATCTAAACGATGGAGAATTTCCCTTATACGTCTTCACGCCTCAAGGAGTAAAAAGCCGCGTAAGCCAGAGCATTGAAAGGCATGGTAAAGTTTCGCCAAAAATAATTGAAGGAAATTACATGCACAACCATCCCCTCGATCTTCTGGGAAAAATTCTCGAGCTTAAAGAGGGAATTCCTCATCCTCCTTCAACGAATGAAGAAAAGAAAATACTTTCCACCGGAACGGTCAATTTTATTTCTGTCCGAAATTCTTCATCTCGTCATTAAAAAACCCATTCGCTCGATATCATGCTCAAAATCGGTTTTTTGAAACTGAGTTGGTAAGCATGTGGGTTCTTTTTGAATGCCGAAAACCTTCATGTGTTTTACACATGGAAAGTTTATTTTTAACGGAGCAAAAAAATGGATTTAATGAAAATTCAATCCGTAAAACATGCATTAAGAGTCGCTAAAAGATTTGAAAATTATCTATGCATCCATCATCACTAACTGAGAATCAAAGCATTGTGCCGGCGGCCATCCTTCTTGGTGTCCTTTTCTTTGTTGGAGTGTATGCTGGCACCGCATTCGCAGCTCTAGTACATTCCCATCCTTCGTTTGCAGCAAGCGATCAGAGCGGGCTGCTTGGGAAGGGGATAGAAGGAATTCGCAGATTTTAAGCTCAATGTTTCGGAAAAAGCATTTTGCATTTCCTCAGAGGCGGAATTATAGCGCTTGGCGCAATTTTTCTTATTTCAATTTCATCATCAATGCATAACTCATCTTCAAATTCTAATTTTTTCAGGCAACTCGTGTCAGTGGCGTTTCTCGCCAGCCTATTTTTCCTGCTGCCTTTTTCGGTCAGCTTGAGCATTCATTTCACTCGCATATAAGAAGGGCAGCAGATTCAGCGCATACAAGCGCCAATTTCAAGGCTGTGTATTTTATATTTGGTGGGAGAATAATAGTATAATTGTTGAGATAGATATGAAAACAAATACTCTCATTATAATTATTGCTGTCGTGCTAATTATAATTGCCGGACTTATTGTGGGTCTTCGGTCCACGAGCGATCGCCAGATGCAGGCTCACCTGCAAAGTTTTGAAGATTGCAGCAATGCAGGATTCCCGATTTCGGCAACATACCCGGAGCAATGCAAGGCTCCTGACGGAAGAATTTTTACAAGGCTCGTTG
>DAIPMQ010000048.1:0-879 GCA_036768625.1 Parcubacteria group bacterium | reverse complement strand
GCCGCAATCATCAGCAACAACATCGGTTCAAGCTGCTACGACGACACAGATCGCTTCTTCGACAGCATCCGCCAAGATAACCGGAGGAAGCGCTATTCATGCGACGAGCACGCTGAGCAATGAGGCGACCAGCACTCTGCCAGTCTGCCAGCCAGGAGGGTGCAGCGGGGAAATTTGCAGCGATAGTGAAGTTGTAAGCAGCTGCGTCTACGCTTCCGCATACGCCTGTTATAAAGAGCCTGGTGTGAAATGCGAACGCCAACCAAGCGGTCAATGCGGCTGGACAGAGACCCCAGCTCTTCAAGCATGCCTACAGGCAGGCGGACCGGCTCCTGCTCAATAGCAGTCATACAATCGGTTTAAACTGAATATGAATGGTGGTAGAATTGCATTAAACCCAAACTGATATGCAGAGGTTAGGATTATAAAAATTCATCATTTGGACATTTAATAGATGATACAATTAATAGCGTTGATTTCTATAAAAATAGCTTAGGCATGGGGAATAGAGGGGAAGCATTCAGGCATTTTTTGGAAATCAGAATGATTAATAAATAACCTACGGAAATGCTCCTGCATTTCCTGTCTTTAATGTGATGGATACCCTAGCAAAATCAGATATTTTCTTTTTCATCACAGCTGTTGCAGTCATTATCCTTACAATTCTTGCGGCAATTGCTTTGGTATATGGCATCAAGCTGATGCGCGATGCGCGGCAAATTATGGCTGAAGTAAAGCGCCAAGGCGAGGTACTCATTGAGGATATGGATGACGCCCGAGCCTATTTGAAGCGGGAAGGCCTCAAGATCGGAGCGTTCGTCAGTCTCGTAAGCGGTTTTTTCAAAGGGAAATCACGTTCTCGTAGGATACGCGAAGGCG
>DAIPMQ010000047.1:0-4508 GCA_036768625.1 Parcubacteria group bacterium | reverse complement strand
GATGTTGACTGATCAATAAGTACCTTTCCAATAGGGCGGCTGCCCCCTTATCCTCAGGACACGAGGAAATTAATAAGGCTTTAAAAGCCTTGCGGAAGCAGACAATTTCGCCATTCGCCTGAGGGCATGGGGCGTATAGGTCTCGCACACCGCACCAAACGACCGGCACACTACTCCAAGGAGTTATGGGTGCCGGTCTTTTTATATATTTTTTACTTTCATTTTCTTACAAGTATAATTTTTCTATATAAGTGTGTCAGGATCAACGCGGATTTTAAAGGACGGCGGCAAAGCACGTAGCTTTTCGAGGAGAGCGCGAGCAGGCCATTCTTCGCTTTTTATTTTTAAGAGGGCATGCATCGTTATGTGCCGCGCAGCAGGATTATCGAAGCCTGGAAAAAGATCAGCCGGAAATGGTTCCAAGAATTCCTTGAGCTTCCGCATCTCGGCTTCGACGGCTCCCCGCGCGCCTTCAAACGATATCTTTATGAATACGCTAAAGGGCGGATAGGCGAATTGCTTGCGCGCCTCGATCTCGTCTCGATAGAAATCCATAAGATTGCCTTGCGCAGCATAGGTGAATATTTTTTCCTTGATGTTTCGCGTCTGGATAACGAATCTTCTGTCGGAAAGATTGCGGATCTGAAGAAGGATATGAAAGAGCTTTTCGCTGATGCGGAAATCGGGGACTGCGAAGAGCGAGTCGATGGAAACGACTGCGCTGTTCTCGATCATGCCTCGCAAATAGATGAGGGCAAGCTCGGTTCCGATCATGATGCTTCCGGGTGTTTCTTGGAATTTTGACGCCATTTCTATCGCACGCTTTTCTGTCGTAACGCTTTCTTTATCAAGCCGGAATATATTAATAGCAGGGAAGAGCTTCGCAATCTCTTCCTCGATCCGCTCCACTCCCACTCCGAGCATTGTCAGATTCCAGCTTTCGCAATGGATGCAGCGTTCGTGCGCGTCGCGCCTCTCCCCGCATTTGCTGCAGGAAAAATAGCTTTCTTTGGCATTGCGCATATAAAGAACGACTGGAGCATTGCAATTAGTGCATCGCACGATCTCGCCGCAATCAGCACAGACCGTATTCGAGGCGTATCCCTTACGCGCGCCGAACAGGAAAAGGCGCTCGTTGTTTTCTTTGGTGTCGTGGATTGTTCGCAGAAGCTCGTTAGAGAATACCTTAAATCGCTTGTTATCCTCGTCGGTTTCCTGGCGCATATCAATAAGTGAGATCTTTGCCGAAGAAAGCGAGCGGAACTTCATGGGCAGGAGCTCGGTGTATTCATCATTGCGAACTGCATTCAGCGTTTCTGTTCGCAAAAGCAGATCGCCTAGTATGAGCCGCGCCCCAGCCTCCTTTGCAAATTTTTCAGCAAAAATCCTGATGTCGATGTAGGGCCTTGAGATTGTCTTGTAGTTTCGCGAAGCTTCTTTTTCGACGATAATCGTCTTCACGTCATTCCTGCAGAGAGAAAGGAATTGTCCTGTAGCGATGATAAGCACGGGGTGATCGCTGAGTGTAGTCGCATTCCAGCGCTCGAGCATTTCCTTGGGCTTCAGCTTTGAATGGAAGATCACTGTATATTGCTCGATGCCTTTTTCAAGATGGGATTTCATGCGCCTGATGTCTTCTATTGTCGGCAGGACGAAAAATACAGAGCGCTTTCGGGCGAATTCTTCGCGGATGAGGCTTTTGTAATTAGTAAAGCGTTCCTCATCATTGGCTTGTATCACAAGCTTTTCGTGGGCGCCGCCAATGATTTCAGAGGCGGCAGGGATCTTCAGTTTTCGGACGTCATCGAAAATTGTTTTGGGGATGAGCGAAAAAAGAACGGCGCCCGGTGCGGATGCAAAATAGTCGGCGGTCTCAACCCGAAGCTTTCACAAAAGCCGAAGAAAAGAGGGAAAGCGGCTCCGCTTTATTGATCTTTTTCATGGCAAAAGCGGAGGTCTTAAGCTCAGATTTCATGGCTTCGGCATCCTCGCTCTCTACGACAAGAGCGGGCACTGAGCGCGATCGGAGCGGCACAGAAACAACAGAGCCCAATGGCACGTTCTCAGGAGAAAAATAGCTCAATTTCTCTTTCGACATTCCTCGAGCAATTGGATAGACGCTTAAAATCCTCATAGCGTTTAGCTTACCTGGCCCGCCTTGAATCGTCCACTTACTAAAGAAGGAAATGAGATGGGCGGCTTCATCTTAAAAATGTCACTTGCGCAAATTGCCCCGCATTCCTGCTCGGCAATCCGATTTGAAAATTCCTACAAGCTTAATTTCATTATTTTGCCGCTGTCTTTCACATAGAGGAAATTGTCTCCGGCTGGCGCGAATATCGTGTCTGCGCCTTCATAGACAGGCTGGAAGTTCTGGGTGCCTTTCTGGTCTATCTCGATCGCAAAAATTGAGCCACCTGATGAGAAAAACACGACGTCATTGCGATTTTTATAAAAGGAAATCACAGTGATCGGAGCTGTGCCGCGGAATACCATTTCTTCTCGCCTGCAGAGGTGGTCATCAAGGCAGAAGAAATCATCCGGCGTACCCTTCAGAAGCCAGCCTGCATAAATGTCATTGCCCTCCATCCAAATTCCAACATTGGAATTTGGGGAAACGATCATCTTGCTTTTGGAGGGCGCACCCGCTTTTTTGAGCGCTGCGAGGGCTGCAACGTATTCCGAGCTTGAACTCGGAATGTCGGTGACATTTTGTCCGGATGGGCCGTTGAATGCTTTGAGAGCAATCGTCGTTCCAGTCTTCACTTTGATCGATTTGGACCACGGCCAAAATCCTTGTTTTGAAACGATAATCGAATGAGCGGTTTGAGTCGATACGCCTTTTATCTGCAGCGTCTGATCGTTTGCGGTCGTCACTTGGAGCTGCTTGGCGTCCATATATACCGTGCTTCCCGGAACCGGAGCAGTAAGGGAAATATCTCCACCAGGCGTTACGCCGAACCTCTGTCCGATACTCTTTGCATTGATTCCGAGGAATATAAGAACTACGATGACCAGTGCCACAATGCCTGCGCTCTTCTTATTTTTCATATCCATTTTCATCGTGTTTGAGGCAGAGAGGTTTCTCTCTCCGCAATTAATTAATATTTTAACAAAACCTTTCGATCTGCTCTCGCCCTAATCCTATAGTAATGTGAAGAATATGGTCCTCGCAAAGTAGTCGTTGCTTAGGGATTCGTATCTCTCTATCCTAGGCAAATTAAAAGGATATTTCAAGCAAGAAGAGGAGATTTCGAGCAGAAAGAAGCAATTAAGCAAAGGCGCAGAGCATTTTTGACATAACTCTTATATTATCAGTTTGTACGAATAAATGGGCTTTGTTGCAAAAGGAAGGCTCTTCCACGATAATTACCTCATTAACTGAACCGAAATGTCTTTTTTTGCTAAAAAACTTGGAATCGATCTTGGCACCGCGAATATTCTTGTTTATGTGCCCGGCCGCGGCATTGTGCTCAATGAGCCATCTGTTGTAGCAGTATCAGAAGATGATAATCGCATTCTTGCGATAGGGCTTGAGGCAAAAAACATGATAGGCCGCACTCCGGATAATATCATCGCGTACCGGCCAATGAAGGACGGCGTCATTGCGGATTATCGAGTGACCGAAGCAATGCTCCGCTATTACATAGAAAAGGCGCTTGGGCGCTGGAGTTTTTTCAAGCCGGACGTACTCATTTCGGTCCCTGCAGGGGTTACCTCGACCGAACGTCGTGCAGTGATCGAAGCAGCCATCAAAGCTGGCGCCAAGAATGCATATGTCGTAAAGGAGCCGATCCTTGCGGCGATCGGCGCGGGGATTCCAATTCATGAGCCGGTTGGGCATATGATCGTCGATATCGGCGGAAACAGGATAGACCAGGCAATCGCCGATTACATCAAAAAAACTTTCAATCTTGCGGTGGGCGACAAGACTGCCGAAGATATTAAAATTCAAATCGGCTCGGCAATTCCGCTTGATGAAGAGCTCAGCATGACCATCAAAGGCCGCGACTTCATATCCGGCCTTCCTCGCTCTGTAGAAATTAAGACCAATGAAATAGTTAAAGCAATCGGAAAGGAGCTAAGAGAAATGGTGAAAGCCGTTAAGGATGTCCTGCAGGAGACTCCGCCTGAGCTTTCCGCAGACATTATTGATCGCGGTATTATCATGACTGGGGGTACCTCACAGCTTCGCAATCTTCCAGAGCTCATGTATCGGAGGACTGGCGTCAAGGCGACTTTGGCTGATGATGCGCTCTTTTGCGTTGTGAAGGGGACGGGAGTTTCGCTGGAGCATTTGGATACTTATAAGAAAAGCATTATTTCCAAAAGGTGAGGAATTCCAGATTTGGCGCAGCTCGTTGTTGCAAGTTTGCGTTTGTTCGAAACAGTATTATTCATACAGCCTCGAAGCAATCCGCACGTGCGCCTCGATCTGCATCCAAATCTGTAAGCCCTTGAGCTCTTGTTAATATCATCGCGAAGCCGAGGGACCGACTGCCCTTCTT
>DAIPMQ010000046.1:0-4547 GCA_036768625.1 Parcubacteria group bacterium | reverse complement strand
GTATAACGGCTCCGCGAATTGGTTCAAGCTTTCGAAGCTTGTTTTTCCAGAAATTCTTTTCCATGCCCGACAGTGGTGTTGATAGGAATTCCTGAATTGCAGAGAGGGCAATTATTTCCAGGAAAGGTATTTCTCTTGAAATTGAGAAGCGAAACAAGATGCGAGACGCCAAGCTGCTCTGCTGTTAGCTCCCCTCCATTGCAGATTGCAGCGACAATGTCTACAACACCTCCTGCTTTTCGAGCAGCTTCAACTGCATGCCTTGCGGAATTCCCCGTAGTGAGGATATCCTCAACAATGAGCACCCTCTTGCCTTCAAGTCGTCTTTCATAACCTCGCTTCAGAACAAGTTCCTTCCGCTTGATTACGAGTTCGGCATCTTGAGGGAGCAAATAATCCCGCTCCGGCTCATTGTCGCCTTCGGACCATACTAATTCTTCGGCATATATTGATGAAATTCTAAAACAATCTGGGTTAAATTTGTCACTAATGCCTTTGAGGATTAATTCTTCCTTCCTTTCCGCATAGAGAGCAAGAACATCAGGGTTCTTGTCCGCAGTCCAGAAGGTTGAAAAATGAAAGGCGGTCCATTGCGAGAGAATAATGCCGCCCAAAGCAGGACCGATTACAGCTTCTGGAATAAAAAGTTTAAACGGAAGTCCCAATCTTGCGACTTTAAGCGCAAGCGTGAAGCAGAGATTGGCTGTTTCGAGAGTATGCGGGTAGATAGCGTCTTTGTTCACATATGCAGACCCGTGAAGCCCCGATGTGTAGACAACATGGCTTTGAGTAATGACGGCGCTCATTCGAGCAAGCGATTCGAGAATTCTTTCCTCACTCATTTCTTCAAACATCTTTCGTCTCCTTTGGAAGGTTTTCCACTATCAGCTTGTGGAGCTCGGTGGTTTCGAGTTTTGCTTGTCCCATCCGAGATGAAGCATTTCATAGGAATCTCTTTTTCTCATATTTTCCTTTCGATGTACAAAATAGGCAGAGAAAATCTCCGCATGATCGGAGCTTTTTAGCTGTTTCCGCTCTAAACCTACAGCAAATCGAGGGAAAGTCAACGTGCCAGGATTGACTTTTGTTCGAAAAAATTAAAGGCTTGTAACCATAAAATCTTTCATTTCAACCTCCATGAAATCAGTGCGAAGGCCTGCATGGGCAGGAAGGGGAAGAGTCGGCATGCCATTTTGAGGAATATCAATGGTATGAATGACCGGCACCCAAACGCCGCTATCGCCTATATCGATGGAGAGGGCTATATCTTCCTGATCATGAGGAAGATTTTTAATTTTTACTTGAACGCCGAGCCATGCATTAACAGGCAGGAGATTTGGATTCGAATCTTTGCTGTATTTTGCGAAAGCAAAGACTGGAACTTCTCCGAGAGTCATATATTGCCCTGCGATTTTCTTTTTTATAACGGCCGTTCCATCTACACGAAGGCCGGCATAATAGAGATTATCATTATCTTTTGCATGAAGCATAATCAGCACGCCATTTGATTCATTTCGATTAGGGCTCTGGCTTAATATTGTCTTTGTGATCTTGAAATAGGTTTGATATGTTCCATCCCCATATGCATCTTTTGTAAAAAGCCTGAAAAGGTTTTGCGGATGAAAACCGTTCTCGGTATCGACTGGATTGCTTGCCATATATGCAAGCTGCCACTTGGAGCCCTTTTCGAGATCGCCAAAGATTGTCTGAATGCTTGATGTGCCGTAAATGTAAGTACGCGCTCCCGAATTGAGCCAGTAGCTGTCACTTAATGAAGCATCATAGTTTTCGGCCTCTTCGAGGATGACTGGGTGCGTGGAAAAAATATCCAGAGAAAATTTTGACAGATTTGAATCAATTGAAAACTTAAAAGGGCGCATAATTCCATACACCGTCGCAGCGAATATGGCGGCGCAGGTTAGGATTACGGCAATTTTATTTATATCAAAACGCATTTTCTCCTTTGTTCAGCAAATTTATTGTAGGAAGCTTGCGCTTCCTCTCCATCAGTTTTTAGTGCAGGAATGTTTAGAGCGAGGTAACCAGCGGATTTTCCTGATTTTTCACGACAGGCATGCTGCTTGTGCCTGCAGAGTATGGATTTACCTGAATATTTTTGATGGTCAAATTATTGCCTCCATGCATGTGATTCCAGGTTTTGAAGCCGATGCCTCCCTGATTAAGAGTTGGATCGAGATAATCGGTGGAAATACTAATCCCGTTATTGAGTATACATTCGACATGCCGGCCTTGTACACGCGCGGTTATTTTGAAATCTCCTTTCGGAATAACTATATTAGGGTCCACGATGCCCTGAATCACTTTTTCTTTGCCGTTGACTATCTGTTCTATGTGCGCAAATCCATTGCCGAAATTGCATGCCGCTGTATTGCTGTCGTTCTGGAATCTAACCCACATATATGCCCCGTTCTGGTCCTGAGCATTTAATGTTACGGTTGCTACGTAATCTTTCCAGCCTCCAGAACCATCAAGAACTGTTGCGGCGCCAGCATTGGAAACTTCAGGCGAGAGGACGAGAGTGCCGTTGCCATCAATAGTTGTGATGCCCCATGATTGGATCCAGTTGTTATTCCAACCGTTATTTTGAGAAAAATCGTCCGTATATGGAAGCGCCTTCGCATTAGCCTTATTAAGCTCGTCAACGATTTCAGTGCCGCTCCAGGCAGGGTTAATGTCCATTCTTCGTATCAAGTATGATGGAGTTGCTGTCGCGTTTGAGTTGAAATAGTTTTCGCTATATCGAATGCCGCCGCCATACTGAAAGAAGAGCAGCGAATATAACGACATTGCATGGTCGAGAAGGACTGCATCTGATGCTGGATAGTTCGTATTTTCCTGGCCGTGATCGCCAAAAGGGAATGCAAATGCAAATATTTTCTTTTTAAGCGTATTTTCTAGCTGAGTTTTAACTGTTGTAAGGTCATTGGTGATTCGCACTGCGTATTCATCGTCAGTTTCCAGCCTGTTTTGATCTTTAAGCCAGATTTTATTTCCAAAAAATGGGGCAGTATCGCCTGCGACATCGATCGGCACGTATCCATGGCCATTAAAGGTATGCGCCTGCATATCCCAGCGTCCGGTAGCCTCCATTTGTTTTATTTCTTCAGTTGAAAGATAATAGCTCGTTCCGTCCTGCTCGATGGTGAAATGCGAAATGATAAACATGACAGCATTAAAGCCGACCGTTTTGAGTATGGGATCGCCATTGAAATATGTGTCTTTTCTTCCATCATCGAATGTAAGCAAAAAGGATTTCTGTGGAAGCAGAATTTCGCCGCGCATATACCGGAGGAGGTCGTTTGCTGAAATTGTTTTATAGCCCGCTTCTTTAAGAGCAAACATTTGATTTTTGAACTGCTCTGTTGTGACGTTGTATTTTGAATTATCCGTCTTTAAAAGCACTCCATGATAGACAAGAACAGGAATTGAAATGGCTGTGGGCTCCGTGCTCGATGCGGTATTAGAATTATCTGTTTTCGAGCCCATAAAAGAGCTGCCGAGAGTAATGCCGTTAAGCTTTGCAAACTCGAGTTTATATTTCCAGTCGGTTATATAATTCTTTACATAAGCTGCCGTGAAATAAGGATTATTATGAAGATTCGCCATGCCTGCAAAAAGCATCACAATGATCACTCCTAAAAAGAAGAAAAAATAAAATTTTATTTTGTTGATTTTTCGGTCTAGCATGGTTTTAACGCGTGCCCCATTTCCTGTTCTGGATTGTGGCAAGCGAATAATAGAGAAGGAATGCAAGGAACACTGAATTAAGAGCTGTCCATGCGAATATGTATGGCCAGTATTTATTCTCCCGCGCAACGAATCGATAGAACACCACCACAAGCGCTGCGACAAGCATAACGCCAGCAATGAAGAAGCCGATAGTCGCATTATGATGAAAAATGGGATTATAGATCACTGCGCGTGTCGCCATGACAGGCGTTAAAAGAGTTATGATTGTAAGAGGGAAGAAGTAGAAGAAGGCAACGAAAGGGTCGCGTTTTACTATAAACTTTGATGCAAAAATCGAGTTTACGAACCAGCCTTTTTTCCAGCGAACCTGCTGTTTGATGAGCTGCCTGAATGTGAAAGGGACAATCGTTCGCGCCGTTGCCGTATCCGTATAGATCGTCTTAAAGCCCGCTTTGAGAACGACATTCGTAAGCCCCCGGTCGTCTCCCCACGTTACGGGAAGCTTAAGGAAGGTTTCATTGAGCCACGCATCCATATGTGGCATTACTATTGAACGGCGATAAGCAGATGAGCATCCAGACAGGCAAAATACAACACCGTAAGATGATTCAGCGGCTTTAAGAATGCGAAATGACATGAAATAATACGCAGTCTGCATTTTGGTAAGGAAATTCTGATCCGCATTTTCCGGATCAGCATGGGCACATACGCCACCGATCTCAGGGTTTGCAAACGGCCTTATCACTTCTCGAAAGGTTGAGGGTTCGAAATAACTGTCGCTATCGAGCTGAATGACAATTTCCCCTTTGGCGGCTTTGAATCCTGCCGCCATTCCA
>DAIPMQ010000005.1:8606-20154 GCA_036768625.1 Parcubacteria group bacterium | reverse complement strand
CCAACATTATGAATGCTTCGGATATTATAGAGTATGAGAAATATTTCTTGCAGTTTTGTATTCATTCCCATAATTCGTAGCATTAGTATATTCGTCTCGATACCATATGTGAATCGTACAAATGATACTAATAGAAAACCATTTGTATTTCAAAGCAGAGCAATCTATAATGAGGCAATGCCGCATCCATTAAGCGTTTTTCCGTCCCTTCTCGATTATGGGCTCCTCGCGCCCTTTCTTATTCGCATTGTAGCAGGATTCATATTTCTCGACCTCGGCTATTTGAAGGTGAAAAAAGAGCGTGAACGCTGGTACAACCTCTTCAATACCTTTATCGGAATGGGAGGCTTTCTGGTTACCCTTGTAGCAGTAGTTGAAATGGTAGGCGGAGTTCTTCTCATTCTTGGCCTCTTTACGCAAATTGCCGCGCTTGTGCTTGCCCTTCTCGCATTCCTCAACCTCTATCTCGAATGGCGCGAGCCGGCCTTTATCCGCCGCAGCTTGGTCTTTTATATGATGCTTTTTGCAATGACGCTTTCCCTTCTCTTCTCCGGCGCAGGTTTTCTCGCTTTTGATTTACCTCTCTAGAATTAGCAGAATTGGCGCATTTCTTTGTTGTTCATTCGTTTGCTTTCAAGCAGTATTATTTATACAGCATAAAAGCAATCCTCACTCGCGCCTCGAACTGAATCTAATTCTGCTAATTCTAGCAAAATAGACATTTGGCTATATTTTCGGTATATTTTCATTGCTAATTATTTATATGCGCCCATAGCTCAGTCGGTAGAGCGGCTCCCTTTTAAGGAGATGGTCCCTGGTTCGAATCCAGGTGGGCGCACAAGACGAAACAAATCTGGACTGCTCCAGATTTTTTCGTACTTGTGCGAGCCGGAGCAATATTTCCGCAGTAGCGGAAATCGCGAGGCCGGGTCGGGAAATTTTGCGAACGACTGGCGAGCAAAATATTCCTGACCACAAGACAAAAAACCTGTCCAAGGGCAGGTTTTTTCGCGAGGTGCGAGGCGGAACGTTATTATGTATTACTCCACTTTTTCTCTCATATCATTTGTAAACCAAGCAAATAGAAAATTATAGCCCCAAAATCCACTTCTCCAATCCCTCTCTCATCTCATCGCCCCCCCTTCGAGCAATGTGGTATGCATCGACAAGTTCAGAAGATTTCTTTTTGAGCTCCGCGAGAGAATAATTCTTTGCATAGCGCGACGCTTTGCCATATACAAACGGCTTGAGCGCTGCCTCATCAGCGCTTTTCGCACTCGCCGCCTGAAGCATTGCTTTCATCTGCCAGAATAAAAGCCCATGAAGCTCTTCGGGCGCTTTTTCCTCGAATTGCGCTTCTTGATAAAGAGACCAAAGCTCTTTTTTGTCGCGAGCCCCAAGCGCATCAGTAAGAGAAAAACTGTTGAACTGATATGTTTTCGGCTTTTCTTTGAGAGCAAGCTCCTGAGCTTTTGCTGAATGTTTTTCTATTCTCTCGCGTATGGACTTTTTCGGCTCCGACTCTAGCAGAATGCAGACATTAGTGGTTTCCTCCATTTCGGAGAGCTTGGAAAGGACAATCTCTTCCCATTCATCATTTTCCAGAACGCCGTTTAAAAAAATAATATTGTTTCGTTCAAAAAGACCCTGGCTTCCAATAAGGCTTTGGAATTGAACAGGATCAAAATTCTCGGAATCGAAGGAAAAGAGAAGGGCGTCGGGCTTTTTGGCAATAAGCGCATTCATGAGCTCATGGGCTTTGGCGCGGGCTTTGTCTCTATCAGAGCCGTATAAAAAATAAATCATAGAATATTTTGGTTTGTAGCTTGAGCATAGTTCGAGGCGCGAACGATTTTTGCGATTAGGCTATATGAATAATACTGTGAGCTGCGACCTTTTGGAAGCAGCACAAGACCGGAGCACGGCGGTGCGAGGTGGGCTCGAGGAATTCGCACGTAAGCAAATATCCGTGAGTAGAAGCAAAAGAGTGAAGTAACGAAGAAATGTACCAAGCTATAAATCCAAAAACAAAAAACACACCTTTCAAAGCTAATTCGACATACATGTCTACTGAAGCTGTGGTGGGTGTGGGTTGTTCCGGATTTAGGCCATCCGGACGGCGCTATCGATAAGAAATGTACAAGGTACTTATTTAGAATAGCACCGCGAGCTTTCCTGTCAAACGAATTTCAACTTATTTTATTTAAATTTCCCCAATCATCTCCGACTGAGGCATTGGCTTGGAATACGATGCCATGTGTTTCCTTCGAGTCGATGACATTTTCCATAATCCGGCGGACCTCTTTTGAAATCTTCTCGACCATCCGCTCCTTTACCTCGAAAATGACTTCGTCATGCACCTGCAATATGAGATGCGCATCATCCTCCAATTTTTCCCTGACGAGATATTCGTCGATACGCCGCATGGCAAGCTTGATAATATCTGCCTGCGTGCCTTGAATGGGCGCATTAATGGCCATGCGCTCTGCGGAAGCGCGAATGAACGGCAAGTGGGATTTTATTCCTTCGAAATACCTTCGCCTGCCGAAATACGTCTCCGTGTATCCCAGCCGTTTAGCCTCTGCTTTTGTTTTTTCAAGGTAGGCGGCAAGCGTGGTAAATGTCTCAAAATATTGATCATAGAATGCCTGGGCTTCTTTCCTGTCTGTCCCAAGATTCGTTCGAAGCGCATTCACCCCCATTCCATACAATATGCCGAAATTAATAACCTTGGCGCGGCTTCGCATTTCGCGCGACACTTCATTTATCAATACGCCGAACACCTGCGCTGCTACGGCCGAATGGACATCTTCGCCTTTCCGGAAAATATCGCCGAGTTTCTCGTCTCCGGAGAGGAACGCGGCAATGCGAAGCTCGATCTGCGAATAGTCAAACGCAACGAGCTTATATCCTGCATCGGCAATAAATGCGCTCCGAATCGCTCTGCCGAGCTCTGACTTTACGGGAATGTTTTGCAAGTTCGGATCTGACGATGACATTCTGCCTGTCGCCGCTCCTGCCTGGTGAAATTCTGCATGAAGCTTGCCGTCGCTATGGAGCTCGTTGGGAATCGAATCTATATACGTTGAAAGGAGCTTCTGATATTCTCGGTATTCCAGAACTTTCGCCACAACAGGATGCAGGTCAATGAGCTTCTCAAGCTCTGATTCTTTAGTCGAACGAGCTCCTCCCGCCGTCTTTTTCTGCCCCTTAACGCTAAGGCCTAAGGTGTCAAAAAGAACATTCCCCAATTGTTTCGGAGAATTAATGTTGAATGCGCCGCCTGCAGCTTCCCAAATGTCGCGCTCAAGCTTCGCAAGTTCAGTATGGTATTTCTTTGAAAGTCCGGAGAGTTCTTTGATATCAATTTTAACACCCCAGTCCTGCATCTTATGCACGACGGGAATAAGAGGCTTTTCGATCTCCTCAAATACGAAATCGAGCTTCTCTTTTTTTATTTCAGAAAGAAGAAGCTTCCTCGCTTCTTGGAAATTCTTGGTATTTGAATATTCATAAATATCTTCAAGGGTCGGCGTAGTTTTGTTGGAATCCAATATCCAAAGCGCGAGAAGCGTCTCTTCAAGCTCAGCATGATCTATAACTTCGCTTTGCCCAAACATATGCGCGGTCGAGGGCCCGCTCTCGACAGGCGTGATTTCATCGCGAGCTTTTGTCTCTTTTTTTATTTCGCCGCGCAACGCTGCTTCTACCCGGCTTCCGAGCGTCTTGAATTCAAGCTCGGCAAAAAGCTTCTTCACCTCAGTTATATCAACCGATTGCTTCCACTCTTTATCGGGAATCTTAAATTCGAGCGGCGCATCCCGCCGAATTGTAGCAAGCATTTTGGAAAATTGCGCCTCTTCCTCATTACTCTTCAAGAGTTCGATGATCCTAGGCTTTATGCCTGCCTCAATAAATTTATTTTCTCCTTTCTTGAGCTTTGTGTATATTTCCTCAATCGTCCCGAACTTCTGAATGAGTACTGTTGCAGTTTTCTCCCCGATCCCTGCAATGCCGATGATGTTGTCAGATGGGTCGCCGCGGAGGCCTTTATAATCGGGAAGAAGCTCGGGACCAAACCCATAACGCTCCTTTACGCCCTCTTCGTCATACATAATAGTGTCTTTAATGCCTTTTTTGAGCGTGTATACCTGCACCTTTTTGCCTTTGACGAGCTGCAGGGTATCCATATCGCCGGAAGCAATAACAACCTCGACATCTTTGCTGTTTTTCACTTGCTCAACGATGGTGCCCAGCATGTCGTCAGCTTCGAAGCCTGGCTTCGAGTACAGAGGAATACTGAAAGCTTTGAAAACATCGAGAGAGCGCTCAATTTGCTGAATAAGAGCATCATCAGTCTTTTGCCTTCCTGCCTTGTATTCAACATATGCTTCATGGCGGTACGTCGGCCCGGGAAGGTCATAGGCTGCCAGAATATAATCAGGCTTAATATCAGAAACAATCTTGAGTATCAAAGTTACCAGACCGTAGAGAGCCCCGGTCGGTTCGCCGCTTTTGGAAGAGAAATCAGGCAATGCATGATATGCACGATGAAGAATAGCATGGCTATCAAGTAAAACGATTTTTTTTATATTTTTTTTCATTTTTAAACTTCAGTTTCTTGATGCGATTGTAGGCGGCTGCGAGCATCGTGACCAAAATATATAAATAATGCATTGCGGGAGCAAACGGAGCAGCCAATAAAGAAGTGCCCCAGCAATGAAGGGTTAACGACCATACTCGATTTCAATGTCTCGGGTAGTTTCATCTATAAACTCAAATCTTATTATATCGGCATTATCTGGCATTATATCCGCCACCCGTTCCGGCCATTCAACGAGAATGATATTTCGCGGGTCGGATATGATATCTTCCCAGCCAAGCTTAACGAGCTCTTCTGACTTTTCAAGGCGGTAGGCGTCAATATGAATCATTTTCTTGAATGCGACATGCTTCGTGTCGTATATTTTTTCGATAACATATGTCGGACTTTGCACTGCTCGCTCGATTCCCAGAACGCTTGCCACACCTTGTGCAAAAGTCGTCTTGCCAGACCCCAAATCGCCGTGAAGAGCGACAATGCGGGCCCTGTTTCGAGCTTTGATCGTATCGACAAATTGCCGAGCATAAAGCTGAGTTTCAAGTGTTCCAGTGCTTCGCATTGAGACAATAGTAGCATATTGGAATTGAGCTAAATATAAAAAAGAGCGCCACTTAAGTAGTGACGCCCCGAATTCCCGCCTTCTGGAAAAAAATTAAAAACCAACCCCAATTCTGGCGCTAATGCCGCCGTGAACACCTCTCAAAATCGGGCGGTCATATCCATACCCCACGCGCTGATTGCAATAGGGCCATGTTGCCGGTGCGAAGATGGACCCGCAACTGTTCGGCACATAGGAAGTGCCAGTTCCGTGGTAATACTCATACGCGGGATTGTATCCCGTCGCCCCGTAATACCCGACTCCCGGCTGCATCACCGCGACATTGCCGGAGTACACAGCACCGCCTGCCATAACTGTTCCGGGATTGTAGATGTAGGGATTGAAATTCCCTCCATACCCGTCTCCGTAACTTTGACTCTCAGCAACCACCGAACCGGGCCATCCTGCTTGTTGTGCCTGTTGTCGATTAGCGACCTCAAGTTCGGGATCATACCCTTCCTTAATTGCGCGCTCGGCGACGCGATGCTGCCACGCAGACATTGGCCCTTTGGCATCGTTCTCTCCAACCGACCACATAAGATCCGTCGAACTGTCGAAAGAGACAGGTTCAGAAGAATATGTGTTGCCGTCCGCATCTACAGCGTAGAGCTGCAAGACATGCGGTCTCTTCTTCGAGAAAAAACTGCGATCAATCTTGACGTGTATGATCGCGCCCGGGCATAGATTCCGCACGAACGTTTTTCCGCCCGTGAACACTTCCTGGAGCGGAATGCCCTCATGGTTTACAATCGCAATCGTGACATAGTTGCGGCCGCTTACGATGTCGCTCACGTTTCCATGAGCTTCTTTACTCATAATGTCGGAATTACCCGTCGAACAGAGCGGAGCTCTGGTTGTTTGATTAGCTCCCGATTTTTGAGAAACGGCCACTGAGCTATTGAGCTCATTTTGAATACTTTCGAGTTTCTGGCCAGCATCCCAGCCGTTCACCCTCGTCTCAACCTGCTGTCCGTTTGCAAAAAGCGCTGCAATCATTAGCAGCACAGCAAATTTCAATGTTCTCATCTTCTCGTACCTCCTTTTATATTATATCATATATTTATTCATTATGTCAATAGACCTTTCTAGCTCTTAATATAGCCCTAATTCTCAAATCACGATAGAATATATTCATATGGTTACTTTCAATGAAGAGAAGCAGGATGAGCGAATCGATAGGCTCCGAAAAGAGGAAGAGGAGGAGCTTACCAAGCAACTCGCCCAGAAATATGGAGTTCCCTATCTCGACTTGAGTGCCGTTTCAATAAACATCGACGGACTCCGTGTGCTCAATGAAGAGCGCTGCCGGGCGGCAAACATGGCTATTTTTAATATTGTCGATAAGACCATAAATATCGGAGTGCTCTCCCCCAATTTCCCTTTAACCCTCCAAGAAATAGAAGAGCTCAAAACGCGCAAGTTTCTCGTCAATCTCTTTATGGTATCGCACCAAGGACTCAATAAGGTGTGGGACCGGTACAAAGATCTTTCATTCTCATCAGAGACCAAAAGTGGCGCTCTCGATATATCGAACGAAGCGATAGCGAAGCTCATGGAAGAAGTCAGGAGCGCAGATGATATTCGCAAGCTCATCGAAGATGTTACGACTCAAAACAAAGGCTACCGGATTTCTCGCACGCTCGAGATCATACTCTCTGGAGCTCTCGCCCTCAAAGCCTCGGACGTTCACATGGAGCCAGAAGAAGGGTATGTGCGCCTCCGTTACCGCCTAGACGGAGTCCTTACCGATGTGATGCGAATGGATAGCAATACGTATGTTCTTCTTCTTTCCCGATTGAAGCTTCTTTCGAATTTGAAATTAAACGTCAAAGGGCGCGCCCAGGACGGACGCTTCTCCATAAAGCTTAAGGATAGCGACATTGAGATCAGGCTCTCTCTTTTGCCGGGCGCCTACAACGAAACGATCGTTATGCGCGTCCTCAATCCAAACTCGATCTCTGTTCCCCTTGAAGACCTTGGTATTAATCCCCGTGTTCTGGAAGTTCTCTTGAAGGAGATGGACAAGCCCAATGGGATGATCCTTACAACGGGCCCTACCGGCTCCGGAAAAACAACTACGCTCTATGCGTGTCTCAAAAAGATCCATACGCCGAGCATTAAGATCATCACCATTGAAAATCCGATCGAATACCACTTGCCAGGTATAGTACAGACCCAGACAGATTCCGATAAAAAATATACCTTTTCAGAAGGATTGCGGAGCGCCCTTCGCCAGGACCCGGATGTCATAATGGTGGGCGAGATCCGCGATAGCGAAACTGCAGAAATTGCTGTGCACTCGGCTCTAACAGGACACCTTGTCTTCTCGACGCTTCACACCAATAATGCAGCTGGCACATATCCACGCCTTATCGACCTTGGAATCAATCCTAAAATTCTCATCTCTGCGCTTACGCTCTCAATGGCCCAGCGCCTGGTCCGAAAGCTCTGCGCAAAATGCAAGAAGGAAATTACTCTCGAAGGAAAGAATAAGACTTTGACCGATTTCATCCTCTCTACAATTAATGACAAGTTGTATCTGCAAGGATTGCAGACAGCAAAAATGTTCGAGCCGGTCGGGTGCACGGAGTGCAATGGCCTTGGATATCGCGGGCGCATTGGAGTATACGAAGCGATCATCTCTGATGAAATCCTTGAACGCGTCGTAAACGAGAACCCCAGCGAACGCGAGATCAAAAAAGCGACTGCTTCTCAAAACATCCTCGATCTGAAACAGGACGGCATTATTAAAATGCTCCAAGGACTGACTTCAATTGAGGAGCTGCGCCGGGTTATCGATCTCGAAGCGCTTTAAAGTCTGAATCTGGTATGCTACTTCGTTGCTTCAGAAAATTTGCGACTGCAGAGTATTATTCATGAACTTAAGTCACAAATTCCCCTCGCGCCTAGCGTCCTATCAAAATTTAAATCTTAAAAGCTCGTGGATACGAAATGAAATTAAAATACATAAATCAGCCGCCATGCAAATGCCGGTTGATTTATGTATTTTTATGTGGAATGAAGGAAAGGAGTGGATGCAGAGGTTGCCCATTCATGTATAATCATGGGCAGAAAGCATCCAAAACACAAATCTCTAAGCGACACTTTTAATATAAATATCAAAAGCTAAGTTTGACTCTTAGGATGGCACCAGTTTATCTCGCAAGCGAGGAAACCAAGGCGTCCTCGCAGAAAAACTCTTAGGGCCTTGCAGCACTAGTCGCTTAGAGATTTGTATCTTGGATACGGCTTATGTATCTGGCGCAGTTCTTTGTCGCAAATTCCGCTTGCTCCTGCGCAGTATTACTCATATAGCTTCGGTGCAATGCTCATTTGCTTCTCGAGCTGAATCCAGCTTCAAAAGCCTAAAATTGGGTATATAAAGGAGCTCTTCACTTGGATTCAAATACTATCACATAACTATTTTTATGTCAATAGATCCTCAAATCGGAGCACTTGATGAGAACGAGAAGGATGTCCGTTTTCTCGATCAGACTCTTCGGCCAGACACATGGAATGAATACATCGGGCAAGAAACCATAAAGAAAAATCTTCATATATTGCTTACGGCAGCCAAGGAACGCAATCATCCGCCTGAGCATATTCTCTTTTATGGGCCTCCTGGCCTGGGCAAAACGACACTGGCGCATCTTATAGCAAAAGAAACAGGAGCGCAAATCAAGATCACTTCAGGACCCGCCATTGAAAAAGTGGGTGATTTGGCCTCTGTCATAACTAATCTTTCTGCCGGCGACATCCTTTTCATTGATGAAATCCATCGCCTCAACAAAGCGATCGAAGAGGTCCTTTACCCTGCATTAGAAAGCGGCACCTTGGATATTATTTTAGGCAAAGGGCCTTCTGCGAGGACTATCCAGCTCGATCTACCTCCTTTCACGCTTATTGCTGCGACAACGCGCATAGGCCTTGTATCCTCTCCGCTGAGGAGCCGCTTCTCGGGCGGCGTATTCCGACTGGAGTTCTACAGTGTGGAAGAAATCACAAAAATAGTTCGTAGGTCTGCAAAGATTCTCGGCGTAACCATAGATGACCATGCGGCAGATGAAATCTCGAAGCGGAGCCGTTTCACGCCGAGAACAGCGAACTATCTCATGAAGAGGAGCCGCGATTTCGCTCAGGTGTATAAAAAAAATCTTACGAAGGAAGTGGTGGAGCAGGCGCTCGAACTCTTAGGCATAGATAAATCTGGCCTCAATGCGTCTGACAGAGCGATTCTCAATACCATTATCGACAAATTCAACGGCGGCCCAGTAGGACTTAATACCATTGCAACATCTTTAAGCGAAGATCAAGCAACAATCGAGGAATACAACGAACCGTATCTAATTCAAACCGGCTTTCTCGAGCGCACCCCGCGCGGCCGAAGCGTCACTATAAAAGGATATGGGCATATGGGAAAGGAGGCTCCGGTCAATATTCAGGAGAAATTGCTTTAATTTTCTTACAAGCTCAAAAGTTGGAATTTGACAAAATGTATAAAATACATTATTGTATAAATAGAGCTTCAAAATTAAAGAAAGGATAGTATGCCTACTTTTTGCATAGTTGTAAGTCATGATCCAAAAATGGAAGATTACACAAAAGATGTTCTAGAGAAGGCGGGATGTAATACATTTCCCGAATATCTTGGCACGTGCCAATGTAATGCAAAAGTTCGTTCCAATATTCAGCAAGTAAACTGCCCTGCTTGCGGAAAGCCAGTTACTCTCAAACTTGATGAAAGCTTCAGTAATTGGTCATTTCACCATAACCCATAACTCGGTCCAACAAAGAAAACTCGCTCTCTGTTGTGAGCGGGTTTTCTTTTTACAAAATAATTTTATCTAAATTGATTGAATGATTGAATGAGGATGGACAAATCTCTCTCTCCTCAGTAAGCTAATAAGCAATAATTAATTACTCGAAACTACTTTTATGTCCGGACATAATAAATGGTCAAAAATAAAGAGGCAGAAGGAGAAGACTGATGCTCAAAAGTCGAAAATATTCGGCAAAATGGTGAAAGTAATCAGCATGGAGGCCAAAAAGTCGAACGGCCAAATGTCGCCCGGACTCCGCACTGCAATCGACGCAGCAAAAGCAGCGAATGTCCCCGCCGATAATATTGATCGCGCCATCAAAAAGGCGAGTGAGCCGGGAGAAAATCTCGATGCTGTCACGTATGAGACATACGGGCCAGGCGGCTGTGCGCTTATAATCGAAGCATTGACCACCAACCGCAATAAAGCAGCGCAGGAAATCAAGCATATTCTGTCAAAAAATGGATACGCTCTCGCTGCGCCAGGGTCGGCCTCTTGGGCGTTTAAAAAGTCGATCGAAGAAGGTTGGACCCCTACCTCCACTATTCCAATATCTGAAGCGGATGGCGCGCACCTTGAAACGCTCATAGATGAACTTGAGGAGAATGAAGAGGTGCAGGATGTCTATACAAATGCGGCGTAAAGTAAATTTAAGAATAAGATGTACGGTTTAAAAACAATCGAATCTATAATTTTCTTAAATTCTAAAACATAAAACTTATACCATGAGAATTCTCGGCATCGATCCAGGATATGAGCGCCTGGGAATTGCAATTGTAGAGAAAGAGCAGAATAAGAAAGAGATAGTTCTCTATTCTGAATGCTTCAAAACTCTTGCGTCGCTTCCCCACTCTGAGCGTCTTCTGCTTATCGGAAACGAAGTTCTGCGAATAATAGGCATTTACAAGCCTGAGACGCTTGCAATTGAAACACTTTTTTTCAATACAAACCAAAAAACCGCTATGAAGGTTTCGGAAGCGCGGGGCGCCATATTATACGCGGCCAAAAAAGCCGGCCTGGAAATTCAGGAATACACACCGCCGGAAATCAAGCTCGCTGTTTCGGGCTATGGCAAAAGCGATAAGGCACAGATGATCAAGATGGTTAAGCTTCTTGTTGAGGTGCGCATAAACGTTAAACACGACGATGAATTCGATGCTATAGCCGCAGCTTTGGCTGGCTTCGCGATAAAAAGATAGTTGCTATCCCCACCCGCAGCTTTTTTATATTTACAAAAAAAATGAAATCTGTTAAAAATATAAGCGTCGGGAAACCTTATATTTCAACTACGCTCGGATACGCCACGTGGAGTGCCACTCGCTATCGCTTGTTTGTTGAAATAAGGCATCTATAAAAAATGCCTAAAAAGTAGGCGTGCCGGTCATTAATAATCATTAATAAGAGCAAAATGTACGAAGAAGAATTCATGCCAGGATCCTCAATATTTAATCTTGCTGAGGAAGAAGAAATTGCAGACGAGGAGGAACCTGAGGAGGAGGAAGAGGAGGATGATATGGCGGCTTTCGG
>DAIPMQ010000005.1:0-8596 GCA_036768625.1 Parcubacteria group bacterium | reverse complement strand
AGATGAGAGCGATAAAAGTTGATTAAAAATGCCGCCCGAGGGCGGCATTTTTAATCAACTTTTATCTTTATAAATCGCCTCTTCCCCACTTTAAGCACAATTTCTGAATCAAGCGAAAAGTAAGGATCAGTGAGCACGGCTCCGCTTTGCATATTGCGCACCGCTCCTTCATCCATTAGCCTGCGAAGCTCCGACTTGGACGAAACAATATTCTGGCTTACTAAAATCTCAGAGAGCGATGAGCCTTTCGAAACCTTGGTTTCTTGGATATCATCGGGCACTCCGCCATTTTTGAACGTCGAAATAAAGCCTTCTTTCGCTTTTTCAGCTGCATCTTTTCCGTGGTACATCGTTACGATCTGTTCCGCTAGGTTCATTTTGATATCGCGAGGATTTACTTCTGAAGAGATGATTTGGGCTCGCAGGTCTTCAATAGCAGAAAGAGAAGTATATGTGCAGAGCTCGAAATAATTGATGAGCGAAGAATCAGGAATGGACATGATTTTGCCGAACATGTCGAAAGGCTGATCAGTAATGGCAATAAAGTTATCCAGGCTTTTCGACATCTTTTCCTTTCCGTCAGTTCCTTCCAAAAGATTGAAAGTGAGAACAGCTTGCGGTTCTTGATTGTTCATTTTCATAATATCGCGTCCAAGAAGCATGTTGAAGGTTTGATCTGTCCCCCCTACTTCAAGATCGCATGCTCCATAGATAAGATTGATGACGTGGGAATCTATCCCCTGAAGCACGGGGTACATCATTTCATGCATGTAGAGCTCCTCATTTCTGGCTAATCTTTCTTTAAACATATCCCGTTCAATGAGGCGGGCGTGAGTAATATTTCGCAATGTGCTCAGCACATTCGCGAAGCTGACGCTCACAACTTGGTCTTTGTGGAGGTGAGTCCTCTGCATTCTCGTTTCTTCATAGAGAACAGCTTTTCCGACAAATGAACTGGGATTGATGAAAGTGGTTTTGAATCTCACAAAAGACCCTTGCCGCGGCTGGACATCGTTTACGCTCAAAAACCAGTCGGAATTGCGCATCCATGAAAAAAGATTGCTCGATACATGAATAACCTTCTCAACTTGTTCAAGATACGTCATCATGTTGCGCTCTACTTCCGCTTGATCTACCTCTGGCCTCACCTTGCTTTTACCTGTCGGATCGCCGATCTGGGCTGTAAAATCTCCGATAAGGAAAATTACTTTGCATCCAAGATCCTGAAGCGCTCTGAGTTTGCGCAAAACCACAGCATGACCTAAGTGTATATCGGGGCGCGTCGGATCTATGCCGAATTTTATGATGATTTCCTTTTCGTATTCGCCATGAATCTTCTGGACCAGCTTTGTGCGAAAAATGCCGTTAGGATCTATGAAATCTGAAACGCCGCGAGAGAGAATTTCGTCAATTTTCTTGATTTTTTCTTCAGTATCCATGAGAGTAGCTTTAAATCTATCATAATTAAGGCGCTTTTGGTATAAAAGAAGAATCACAAACCGAAACAGCGTCTATGATACAATCGAAATATGGAAAAAAAGGCTAATTCAGCTTTGAAAAATTATAAAAACTGGAAAATCAAAAAGATTTTGAGCTTTTCAGCAGCGCTGCTTATAATCATATTAGGCCTTTTTGTTATATGGGTCTCTACCTTAAAGCTCCCTACCCTCGATTCCTTCGGTCAAAGCGACCGGCTTGCTGAATCCACCAAAATTTATGACAGAACAGGGCAAGTAGTGCTTTATGATGTAAATAAGAATCTACAGCGCACCGTCGTGCCTTTCGACCAAATATCCCAGCATGCCAAAGATGCTACGATTGCTATAGAAGATGAAAAATTTTACCAGCACCATGGAATAGTGCTGCTTTCGATCGTTCGCTCCGCTCTGGTAGATATTGCGACATTGGATTTCAGCCAAGGCGGATCAACAATTACTCAGCAGGTTATCAAAAACACTGTCCTTTCAGGAGTAAAGACCCCCGCTCGAAAGCTTGAGGAATGGATACTTGCGCTTAAATTGGAGCGGCAAATGTCGAAAAATGACATCCTCAACTTATATTTGAATGTTATTCCTTACGGCGGAAAAATGTATGGAATCGAAGAAGTGAGCCAGAAATTCTTTGGAAAACACGCTGCGGATCTCGATATCGCCGAATCTGCTTATATTGCAGCGCTTCCTCAATCCCCGACCTATTATTCTCCCTTCGGCAGCCATAAAGATGCGCTTGAAGCGCGAAAGAATCTTGTGCTGCAAAAAATGCTTGAAAATAAATTCATCAACCAAGAACAATTTCAAGCAGCCAAAGCTGAGCAAGTGGCATTTCTTCCTCAAGAGCTAAACGGCATCAAAGCTCCTCATTTTGTTATGTATATACAGGAATATCTTGCTCAAAAATATGGCGAAGACGTCCTTCAGAATGGAGGATACAAAGTTATTACCACCCTTGATTACGATCTGGAAGCAAAAGCGGAGGAAGCAGTGAAACAATATGCGGCTCAAAATCAAAAAACATTTCACGCCTCGAACGCGGCTTTTGTGGCTATTGATCCAAAAACCGGCCAGATTCTTGCGATGGTTGGTTCCCGAAATTATTTCGATAAAGAGATTGAAGGAAATTTCAATGTAGCAACCTCTCATCGCCAGCCAGGATCAACCTTCAAGCCCTTTGCTTACGCCGAAAGCTGGATCAAAGGATTCACTCCTGAAACTGTGCTGTTTGATATCCCAACGCAATTTTCGGTCAATTGCGCGCCCGACAACACTACAAGCGATAATGGCTGCTATTCGCCGGGAAATTACGACAATAATTTTCGCGGTCCTATGACAATGCGCAATGCGCTTGCACAATCAATAAATGTTCCTGCGGTCAAAACCCTTTATTTGGCCGGTATCAAAGATACGTTAAATCTTGCAAAAGACATGGGAGTGCAAACGCTTAAAGACCCGGCGCAATACGGACTCACATTAGTGCTTGGAGGAGGTGAGGTATCCCTTCTTGATATGGTAGGCGCATATAGTGTATTTGCAAACCAAGGAAAAAGAGAGCCTTATACTGGAATTCTGGAGATTGATGATGCGAATGGAAATGTTCTGGAAAAGTTCACACCACATGAAATGGATGTTTTGCCTGCGGAAATAGCTAATGAAATGAATAGTGTTCTTTCTGACGCTGATGCGCGCGCTCCAGAATATGGATATACATCAGCTGTAACTATTCCCGGAAAGAATGTGGCTGTTAAAACCGGAACGACAAACGATTACAAAGATGCTTGGATTATCGGCTATACACCTGATATTGTCGTCGGAGCATGGGCGGGAAACAACAACAACGCTCCGATGGTAAAAAAAATATCCGGCTTCATTGTCGCGCCTATGTGGCATATGGTTATGCAATATGCGCTTGATAGGCTTCCTGATACTCAATTTGCCCCGATGACGGCTGATTTCAGCGGCCTTAAGCCAATTCTACAAGGCCAATGGCAAGGCGGCCAATCCTATACTATCGATACCGCCACAAGCGGACCAGCTACAGATTCCACGCCGCCAGAAAATAGGCAGCAGGTTTTTAGTGGAGGGGTTCATTCCATACTTTACTGGGTTGATAAAAATGATCCGCGCGGTCCGATTCCTACTAATCCCAACAGTGATGGCCAGTATACTAATTGGGAATATGCGGTGCAAAAATGGGCATCAGAGCATAATTATCAAGACATGAGCAGCTCTTCTATTTCTACAACTTTCAATTCTTCGCCTTCTACCACTGGAGGCCCCCAAATATCCTTTAAAGACCCTCGGGACAATGCTCTGTATGGGATTAATTCAAAAATTCTTATTCGTATGAATTATGAGAACGGCAGCAATATCTCAAAAATTGATTATTATTGGAATAATCAATTAATCGGAAGCGTGAGGACCGGTCCTTTTGATCTCTCTTTCACTCCAAGTGATTACAGCAGCACCCAAGGAACCGGTATTTTAAAAGCAGTCGCTACTAACAATCTTGGAAACACTGGAGAAGCCAGTCTGACGCTTCAAATTCAAAAATAGGATGCATCTACCGAACTTCCTTTATTGCCGCTGTAGAAGGGTGACTTTTAAGCCTCTCGAGGATTGAATACCGTCTCAACAAGATCTCATTTCTCAAAACTGCGGAACCTGATATCTGGGCGGTTCCGTTTTTGATGGTAATATTTTTCGGATCTATTGATATCAAAAGTACTTCACCTACGATTTCTGCTACTTTCTCTTTTTGAATAGAATCGTTTGTAAGGATTTTTTTGAATTTATCAAAAAAAGTGGAGATATCTTGCATATAAATAAAGAATGATTATTTATTCATTGGCATCATGAGATATGTGAAGGTCTTATCTGATACACCACGTATGACAATAGGCCTCCCTAATCCATTAAATTGGATAGAAATGCTCTCTGATCCGATTGATTGGAAGCAGTCGAGTAGATATTTCTGAGCAACGTTTATTTCAATATCCTCTCCGTGGGCGACACATTCGATTTTATTAATACTTTCACCTATATCAGCATTTCTCATTTTTAATTGAAAAATCCCATCCTTAGGCGCGACTTTAATATTTAATTGATTGAATTTATCCGAAAAAATACTGGCTAATTTTAAGGAATTTATAAGGTCTTGTTTAAGAAGAGTAACCTCGGTCTTAAAACCTTCAGGGATAAGTTGTTTATAGTCAGGAAAAACTCCGTCAATAACCCTTGAGAAAAGATAGATATTTTCATAAGAAACAGAAAGTTGATTTTTACTTACTGATACTTCCACTTCCCCTTCTGCGGACTCCAGAATTCTTATCATCTCCTGGATGTTTCTCACTGGAATCAATATATGGCCAAAATCCCGTGAAATTTTTGCCTTAATTCTCTTCTCTGCAAGTCTGAATGAATCTGTTGCCACAAAAACTATTTCATCTTCTTTTGTATAGATATAAACCGAGGATAATTCCGGCTTCATACTCGATAGGGCGGCTCCGTACCAAACAGCCTTCAAACCTTCAATGAAGTTTTTAGGGTTGATTGTAAATATATCACCATCCTCAACAGTGGGAATTGTTGGAAAATCATCTATAGGAAAAGTTTTTATGAGGGTAGAAGTCGAAATAGTAGAAACTCTGAGATTTTCATTCTCGGATTCTAAAGTAATTATTGAATCATCTGAGAGATTGGAAATAAAAGAATTCAGTATTGATGCTGGGATTGCAACAGAACCTTCTTCTTTAATGGTAACAGGAATATGAATTTCAAGTCCCAGATCAAGATTTGTTGCTTTTACAGTAAGAACTTTGTTTTTTGCATCAAAGTAAGCGCATTTTAAAACTGGAATTGGTGCATTTTTTGAAGCGATCTTATCTGCCTGTCCTATCACTTCCATAATTTTCTTTTTTGGACCTTCTATCTTCATGGGGATTCGGAATTATTTATATTCTATTATTAAATCTATTATTACTATTAGGGATGTGGATAGCTGGATAAGTCTTAAAATCTTTATTTTACTTGATTAAATGAATGTTCTTTATATGAATATGTGTTAATAATGAAGGAATAGTTATTAATAAGTTTTAAGTGTTTATTTTTTGTTGGGGATAAAGCATTTTTTATAAACATCCTATTGGTTGTGTTACCCCCATCTTTTCCTCTGCAGTATCCACATCTTACGCAATCATTGCTCTTATTTGGTTCACCTCTTGGACAAGCGCATTATCAACCTTAAGATCTTTTTTAATCTTTTCGCAGGAATGGATCACAGTTGTATGGTCCCTATCTCCTAATTTTTGTCCAATTGAGGGATAGGAGATGTTAAAATCCTCTCGAAGGATATACATCGTGATCTGGCGAGGTTTGATTATCTCCTTGCGGCGCGTTTTTTCATATATACTCTCTTCTTCTATATTGTAGAAATCTGCAATTATTTTGACAACTTCCTTCGGTGAAAGAGTTTTCTTTGGTTTTGTATTGTTTTTAACGAAATTCTTAATATCATTCAAGCTTAATTCCTTTCCTTTGAGTTGAGATTGGAAAATTATTGAATTAAGAACACCTTCAAGATCCCTTACATTTCCTGTTATTGCTCCAGCGAGATAATCAATAATCTCAGTCGGAAGAATGAAATTATTCATACGGCATTTCGCCTGTAGAATTGCCGCCCGAGATTCATGATCTGGCGCAGGGATATCAATAATCATACCTGCCCCAAAACGGGATTTCAACCTCTCCTCAAGATTCGGAATGAAATTCGGGTGCTGGTCAGATGAAAATACTATCTGCTTATTATTATCATAGAGAGTATTAAAGAGATGGAAGAGCTCCTCCTGGGTTTTTTCGGTTTTTGAGAAAAATTGGATGTCGTCCATTATAAGAATATCGCATTTTCTGTATTTTTCTTTGAATTGGTTTACTTTATTAGTCTGTACTGCATTTATATAATCTGAAGCAAATCTCTCTGAAGTGGCGTAATAAACCTTTTTTCCGCTTAGATTGCTTTTGAGATAATTTCCTATTGCCTGAATGAGATGAGTTTTACCATGGCCTGTATTCCCATAAATAAAAAGCGGATTATAAACAATTCCAGGCTTTTTTATGACTGCTTGAGCAGCTGCGTATGCAAGTTCATTGAATGGCCCCACAATAAAGCTTTCAAAAGTATATCGAGGATTTAAATTGTCATCTTTATTGATGTAATAATCCGGCAGCGGCAATTCGCCGTTGGAAACCGGCATTTGCCGCTCCAATATTTCTTTTCGGGAATTAGGATCGTTCCGCGTGATGATATAGGTGAGAGAGTGAACTCCTCCAGTAGTGTTTCGAAGGTGTTTGAGAATGGTTCCATGGTATTTATTGTAAAGCCATTCTTTTACAAAAGCATTCGGAACGCTCAAAACGACAGTGCCATCCTCTTGTTTAGCGATAAAGGTATCCTTAAACCAAGTATTGAAATTAGGTTTGGAAACCATTGTTTCAATTTCCATTAAGACGCTATTCCAAAGAGTTTTATTATCCATGCACGATCAAATTTAAAGAAGTAATACCTAGTATATACTCAAACAAAAATAAGAGTACTTGCATGCTAAATAGCGATATGTTAATAAACTGTTCATAAGATGTGGAAGGCAGCTAAAACAACTTGCAGCAGCCCCAATCTTGTGTAGATTATTTTTTTAAAGTATAATCCCCCACATCATGTCGCAAACATATAAACCCAAAGTTAGAAAGAGGGCCAAAACTCATGGTTTTCTCGTTAGAAAAAGAACAAGCGGCGGCCGCAGAACCCTTCTTCAGAGACGGCGTAAAGGCAGAGCTAAACTCTCTGTATAATAAAAATCAGCACATCCGGCGTACTTCTCCTAGCTGGCTGGGAGTTGTTTCTGAAAAGTTTTACTTATGCTGCTGAGTTTTAACTTAGCGAAGCCAGTTCAAAACTGAAAGCTTTTTTATAATATTAATAAATGCTTCCTAAGAATCGCAGGCTTACCACTAAAGATTTCAAAGAAATATTCGATCGCGGCAGATCGTTCCGCGGTCGGCATTTCGTACTCAGAATTGCAAATATGTCTCGTGGCCAGCCCACGCTTTTCGGTTTTTCGGTTTCAAAAAAATCATTTAAGAACGCATCAGATCGAAATTTCTTGAGGCGGCAGGGGTATTCCGTTATTTCAAAGACGATCCAAAACATCAAGCCGGACTTCAAATGCCTTTTTTCCATGAATAAATTATCGTCCAAACCGTCCTTTGTTGAGCTTTTGCAAGATATTACCACACTTTTAAAAGAGTCCGGACTATTAAAATGAAGTTGTAGAGCCTTATAAAATAAGCTACACTGAGGCAATGCTGAATTTTTTTAAAATACTCTTCTATATACCGCTCTACAACGGGCTCATTCTCCTTTTTAACGTTGTTCCAGGAGCTGATATGGGCGTTGCAGTTATTCTCTTTACGCTCATCATAAAACTCATCCTTTTCCCGCTTTCATACAAATCCGTCAAAACACAGATCCAAATGAAGCGGTTTGAGCCCCAGCTTGTAGCTCTGCGAGAAAAATTCAAAGACAAGCAAGAACAAGCTCTCAAAGTGATGGAACTTTATAAAACCGCAGGCATTAATCCTTTTGCGAGCTTTTTACTCGTTCTTATCCAGCTTCCCATCCTTATTTCTCTCTATTACACTTTTCTTCGCTCAGGGCTGCCAGTCGTAAACACTTCCATTCTCTACTCCTTCGTTCATGCCAATAAAACAATATCAATGACGCTTTTCGGCCTTGTTGATATTTCAAAGAAGAATATCTTTCTTTCGTTATGCGCAGCTGCATCGACGTATTTGCAAACGCGATATTCCGGCGCACAGCTTCCCGCGAAGCAGGCAAACAGCTCTTTTGGAGATGATTTGGCTCGAACAATGAACATGCAGATGAAATATGTGTATCCTGTCATGATTTTCTTCATTTCATACAGTATTTCAGGCGCTGTCGCGTTGTATTGGACAGTGAATAACCTCATAACGATTCTTCAGGAATTGTATGTAAGGCGAAAATTCTCTCTCAAGAAGACACATGAAGCAATCGCGCTTCCTCCTGC
>DAIPMQ010000045.1:0-4643 GCA_036768625.1 Parcubacteria group bacterium | reverse complement strand
CGCGCGAACGCTTTCCTTCGGGAGCACGTATTCATAAATACGTTTGATTCCCTCTTCAACGTTCTTCACGATCTTCTGTGCTCCCATTATGAATATCACATGGTCTGCGCCATAAATATATGCTGGAAGCTGGCTTCCGCTGCTGGATCCGTTTAATATGCTGCCAGTTTCTGTAAGCGCATTCACGCTGCCGATAACATATTCTGGAGCAGCGCCAAGGCGCTTTTTTTCTCGCGCAGATATCGCAGGGTCGCCGAGACTATTTCTAACCGAATTATATTTTCCGGATTCATTAAGCACTTTCGGAATACCGATCGCATCAAGCGTTACTGAAGTCATATTGAATACTTCTGAGCCCTTGGGTATGAGGCTCAAAGCTTTTTCTTTTGCGTCCTCGCCATTTTCAGCTATCAACACATTGAAGCCGTTTGCTTCAAGAGCAATTTTTGCCGCATCTAAAACTCCTTGCTCTGCAAGTTTATCGTAATTCATACTTTTTATTTTCGAGTTTGTAAGCTTTACAAGCTCTTATTCCTAATAATTCTTGATCTTTGGCCGATTCTTATTTGGCGGTTTGCTTAGATTGACAACAAAAGCCTTGAGTATTTTCAGAGTATATTCTGTGTTAAGGGAGTAATATACTTCTTGGCCTTTTTTCTCATCCCCTACCAAATTGCATCCCTTGAGCGTCTTCAAATGCTGGGATACCGCTGGCTGCGACATCTGCGCCACTTTAACCAGATCGCCCACAGTCTTCGGGCCACCTGCCAGAGCTTCAAGGATGCGATAGCGCGCAGCGTTTGAAACGCCTTTGCCTAGTTTTTGAATGTCATCGCATAAATCGGACATATCAATATATTAGCATTTACTTATACAATCTTGCAAGCGCTACTGTATTCTGCTCGCTGTAACGATCAGACGTTTGTCATACGTTTTATGCGCCTGTACCCAATCCCCTTCACACGTAATGAGGCGGAGCGTCGGATAGCCAGTTCCTGAAAATATTTCGTTCGTATCGTTGCTTTGATAATCGATTGAAGATGTGGCAGTGACTTGGAAAGTCGAGATGGAGCCATTTTCATCTGATATCGTCACCATATCTCCTATTTTGATTTCATTGAGATGCTTAAAGACGCCGGCAAGGCTTAAGCCATTGTCGACATGGCCGGCAATCACAGCATTTCCGTCGTTGCCCGGAATTGAGCCGTATTTGTACCATCCTACTTTCGTAAAGCTTTTAGGCACAGCCATGTTTCCGCCGGCAGTAATGCCCACTTCGAGCACTTCCGTATCGATGCCCAACGCTGGAATTTCTATTTTTTTCGGAGCAGCCATAACTGGAAAATCATGGGACTGCTTTAGAGCTTCATCCGCTGCTGCCGCTAGGCTGCTTGAAGCAACCTCTTGAGAAGCCATTGAAGTATCTGCAATTGTTGCTCGGTACATAATCGTTCCCAAGCTGAAAACGCCCACAGCTATTAATAGAATACCGATATAGAATTTTTTTTCCATATTTTTTCATCTTACTACAAAACAAATGCCCCGTCGCAGAGCATTCGTTTTGTTATTCTGACAGTGCTTTTATTTTGAATAACCCTTGCGGAAAGCGAGCGTCGCGCCGGCACCAATTGCTCCTAATGAAAGAGCGATGGCTGCCATATTTGCCGTTGCCATACCCCCCGCGCCAGTATTAGGAAGGCCAGTCGTTCCAGTTGTGCCTGTAGTATATGTGCTGGTAGAGCTCGTCGTGTCCGTCGTGCTCGAGGCTGTGGTTTGAGCAAGAGCGACATTTGCAACAAAGGCGAAAGCTAAAGCAAAAGTTAATGACGCGATGCTAAAAACTGTTGTGTTTCTTCTTTTCATAGATGTTTATAATTAATAAAAGGACAATTGTGCCTTCAACCCTTTAAGGCTCTGAAAGTATATGACGCGATTCTAAATTTAATATGAATATTACTCAACAAAAAAACCCGCGGCGAGCGGGTTTTCATGTAAAATTTATGATTTTGCTATTTGGATTACTGCAGGGACTGACCAACATGCAGCCGAAGAACTCCAAGGCCGCGTTCCCTGCTCCTCATAGAGATGCCTGGCGTATGCCATGTTGCCTTCAAGAGTCAAAAGGTTGAGGCCGAGCTTTCGGGCTGTTTCGCCATGATACATTTCATTGATCTGCATCACGCCGCGGTCTGCACTATTTACTCTGCCGCGAAGCACCTCTCCAGTTTCTGCATCAATTTGCCTGAACTGGGATTCGCACTCCGCGATTCGTACCATAATTGGTATGTCAGCGAAATAGGTTTGCACAGCTTGTTTGACTCCTGATGTGCTTACTGCAAGTTGTGCAATTATTTGTTTTTTATTGATCGCCTGACGTGCAGGATCATTGGCTGATCTGGGAGAATTCGTAGCTGCTTCAGGTATGAGATGAATGTCGTTATTCGTGCTTAGCGCTTTTCCATTCCATAAAGGAACGTTTTCTAAAGTATCTCCGCCAACTTTAATTATCGCATGTGCTTCAGCTACATGAGATAGGTTTGAAGAGGGACTTCCAGTGTTGACGAGTGCCGCAAGCGCTATCAAAGCTCCTAATTTAGTGAAATTTAAAATACGTTTCGGTTAAATAGTAATTCTGGCGCAACAGGAAAAGAAAAAGCTGAGCTTTCGACTCAGTAAAATCTATTATAGCATATTAACAATCTTTGTCAAATATATTTTGATACGTTATGTCAATTATATGGCTTTATTAAGCCATATAAAAAGGCCAATAAAATTTCATTGTTTCTTTATTATTGTAGAGCTAGCGAAAATGAAGAAAAAAATGTACAAATAGTGAAATATGTGGTTTCAAGTATCATGCTATAAGTGAGATTTAAGCTCATGTAAGCTAGGAAATTCTCCATATTGAGAATTCTGGCCGGCAAAAGTACGGTCATTAAAGAAAAGCGGCGAATCATAAAATTTCCGAGCAGCTCACGATCATTTATTGTGGAACTGTGCAGCCTCGGGCAATAACCAGCCCCATGCTTTCTGCCGCCGCTGCAGATTTATAATATACCTTGTTTGCAGCTGAAAGGTTCTTTACTCCCGCACAGCTTTCATAGTAGTATCTTTTTCCTTTTTTGGAGGCAACAACACGAAGCGGTTTGCTAACGGTGCTCGTGCTCATGGAAATTGGCTTAATCTCCGGCAGCATTTGCGGCGCTCGTATTCCTTTTACTCCCGGAATAGGTGCCAGAGCTGCAAACGCTTCCTGGCTCCCTCCGCTTGACTGACTTGATGATGCGGCGACAGCTGTAACGCTAAAGGAACTACTTGAGGCAAAATAATCGATAGTAACTGGGGTTTTTTTAGTTTCAAGCAAAGTGAGCCGTCCCAATCCGAATGAGGCGCTCCCTATGAGAAGCATAAGCCCGATCATTCCCGCATGTTGCAAAAATGGCTTTTCCATACAAGGCGCACTTGATTTTTTATTCTTTCTCTTTTATACTCGTTGAATCAAATTATATCAGATTGAGGAGTTTTAAACTCCTCTGAATCCACAATTAGCAAAATACAATGGCACATAAAAAATCGGCAGGTACAAGTAAAAACGGAAGAGATTCAAATGCAAAATACCTCGGCGTAAAACTTAATCAAGGTCAGAGTGCAAAAGCCGGCTCTGTTATTGTGCGCCAACGCGGCACAGACACGCTTCCTGGCCAGAATGTCGGGATGGGACGCGATCATACCCTCTATGCACTTAAGGATGGCATAATTGAGTTCGGGTCAAAGCGCAAAATGCATTTTGATAATACGGTCGTGCGAAAAAAGGTAGTGCACGTCAAATAACTCAATAAAAAAATCCGGTAGCTCCGGTTTTTTTCTCAAAGATTCTGTGATATGTTGGTTTCGGAGGTTCGAATATGGACTGTGAATACATGCTCATCTGTAAATGGGGCGACACAGAAATTCAGCGCCAATTCAACGCTAGTACGCCTGCAAACGCCGAAGAGCAGGCCTGGCGCATCATCCAAATTTACCAGGTGGAGAATATAAGGATTTTCCCCTATATGCCCCAGATTGTCGAAGCACAACTTTATCGGTGTTACAAAGAATTAAGTGGCGCCGATATAATAGATGGTATTCGGCAAAAGAAGAATCCGCAACCCTCTATTCCCTAGACAAAAAAGTCGCGCAGATCTTTTTCAAGGTCATGTGCGGCTTTCTTTATAATTTGTCACTATTCTGCTTCCACAACCAGTATGAATTCCGCAGTTTTCCCTGCCACTTCGACAGGAATTTTATGCTTCCCAGTTTCTTTGATAGGTTTTTCAAGTTGAATGTGTTCAGCTTCGATTTCAAGGCCGCTTTGTTTTCGAAGTTCATCGACTATATCTTCCTTGTGTATCGAAGCAAAAAGATGGCCTTTGTCGTTTGCCTTGCCTTTCTTAGTGATTGTAACTCCTTCAACAGCTTTTATGTTCTTGGAAATAGATTCTTCCCTGCCTTTCTTTGCTCCCTCATCTTGCTCCTTGAGCGTCTCCATACGCTTCTGTGCCGAAATTGATGCCGCTTCTGCTAAATTGCGAGGAATGAGCGAATTCATAGCAAAGCCGTCAGCGACCTCTTTTGTTTCATATTTTTTCCCCACATTCTTGACG
>DAIPMQ010000044.1:0-4661 GCA_036768625.1 Parcubacteria group bacterium | reverse complement strand
GCATTCCGCATCGTTGCTGACCATCTCCGCTCATCCATTTTTCTTATTGGCGACGGCGTGCTGCCGTCGAACTCTGATAGAGGATATTTTGTGCGCCGGCTGCTGCGTCGGGCGGTGAGGTATTGGGACAAGCTTGGCATTACTGATGCGGGCCTTTCGACGCTCGTGGATTCGATCTTGGAATTTTATACGGATGCATATCCGGAAACGATCGCGAAGAAGGAGGATATAAAGAGTGAAATTGCAAAAGAAGAAGCAAAATTCAGAAAAACTCTTGAGAAGGGAATAAAAGAAATTGAAAAGTTGATTTCAAGAAATACTGATTCAAACCTATCGATATATCGATATGTATCAGGGCATGATCTTTTTAATCTGTTTTCTTCGTTTGGCATTCCGGCTGAGGTTAGCCTGGAGGAAGTTGAAAGTATTGGAATGAAAAATGGCCTGGGGAAAATTGAAAATGAGATAAAGGAGAAGTTGCTTTCAGATTTTAAAGAAGAATTCAAAAAACACCAAGACCTTTCGCGTTCTGGTTCGGAAAAGAAGTTCAAAGGCGGCCTAGGGGACACCAGCGAGGCTACTGTGAAGCTTCACACGGCGCATCATCTCTTGCTTCGAGCATTGCAGATTGTCCTTGGCCCGCAGGTAAAGCAGCGCGGTTCGAATATTACGCCCGAAAGGCTTCGCATCGACTTCCTCAATCCTGCGAAGGTTACGCCCGAACAATTAATAGAAGCGGAACGCATCGTAAATGAGAAGATAGCCGAAGATCTACCTGTCACTCGCTCTGAAATGCCGCTTGCAGAGGCTGAAAAGCTTAATGCCGAGCATGAGTTCGGCGCAAAATATCCGGAGAAGGTTTCTGTATATTCTGTTGGTCCAAAAGGCGCAACTCAAGCCGATCCACATTTCTCCGACGCCTATTCCATCGAATTTTGTGGCGGCCCGCATGTTACGCATACAGGCATTCTTGGTCGTTTCAAGATCCAAAAAGAAGAAGCCGTTTCAGCAGGGGTTAGGAGAATTAAGGCAGTATTGGAATAATAACAAGATTGAGAGAAATTGATTTTCCTAGCTTAAAATAAGATTGATAATATTAATATAAATATGTAATGTAGGGTTGGAAGTACATTACTCGAGAGAGGTCAATATGAAATTTGTGATGGCGAGAGTGGCAATAGTCACTCTGATTTCAATGCTGCCGGCCTTTGCGCAGGCTGCCCCGGAGAGAACTGATCTGTCAGTCTCTCCCATGCTTATCTCAAACCCTTGCTCGCAGGAGTCGATCCTCGTGAATCAAGGCTAGTTTCAGAATCTGTATGACCTTCGAATTAACGGGGATGCAGTGTTTGTGAACTGGAAGCCGCTTATCAAAGGAAGCGGCTACGGCACGCGAACAGGGATTTTTTATGAAGTTCATCAGGTTTCTCCCTATAATTTCTCAGGGAATGCCAATGACTTCACCTATGATTCCATCGGCATTTTGAAGCTCAAAAGTGCGGCAGGGGATGTGGACGTGAAATATAACTTTCACGCCTCGTACAGCCCGGTAGCGGGGTTTGTAGTCAGGATAGATAATTATACTGTGTCTTGTAGTAAATGACTTTGTGTGGGAGTCTGGAATTTTCCGGGCTCCCGCTTTTTTATTTTCTGTATAAGCTCGATCTATCTAAAAATTATCATATCTGTGGATAAACTATTTTTATTCTATATTCAATTTTATGATATAATAAGGGGAAATCGAGTATGGCTGCCATGTATGGCGGTTTCAGATTATCAGTAATTAATTTAATACATAATGCAAAAAATTTTAGACAGAATGATTGCGGCATGCATCGGCCTTGCGATGCTCGCAGGCGTCATTGCTCCGAGTTTCGCTTTTGCGCAAACAGCATCGACTACAAGCAGTGTAACAATCGATCAAATTACTGCTCTGCTTAAGCAGGTTCAAGATCTTCAGAATCAGATCAACTCCCTTCATACTCAGCAGACGCAATTGGTGGGCCAGATCAATGATTCTTTCGAATTCTTGCATGACCTTAAGAATGGCACGTCAAGCGACGATGTGAGAGAGCTCCAAGAGGTTTTGGCAACCGATCCATCAGTTTTTCCTGAAGGTCTTGTGACCGGGAAATTCGGCCCTCTTACATTAAAAGCTGTCAAAAAATTCCAGAAAAACCACGGTCTTGAAGCGGTAGGCACTGTCGGTCCGAAAACCCGCGCATTACTCAATCAATTGCTTGCAGGCGCAGGAGTGGGCAAAGACGGCCATATTCCTCCAGGGCTTCTTATAGCACCGGGCATTTGGAAGAAATTGGGAGGATTTGCAACTTCAACATTGTCTTCTACGACATTAATGAATCTTCCTCCAGGCATAGCCAAGAAATTGGAAGGCAATTGGAATGATGAGCATCATGGAGGCGACACCCAAGGAACTACTACTGCCACTACAACCCTGGATTTAACAGCCCCGCTCCTTTATTCGCTAGGAGTAAGCAACATCACGACTACCCAAGCATTCATTAACTGGACTACGAATGAGAATGCGCAGGCGAGCGTATGGTATGGCACCACTACTCCATTGACCAGTAGTAATTCAATGCTCATGTCCAATGCTAGCTTTGCCACGGCACATGCGTTCACTCTGAGCGGTCTCACGGCATCAACGACGTATTATTACAAGGTTTCTTCAACTGATGCCGCTGGAAATACGGCAACATCGAACACATTTGATTTCAGCACGAATATAAACTAATCGTTTCTGCCTTAATCAAAAAGCTCCCGCAAGCGGGAGCTTTTTTGTATGCCGTTCCAAATAATTATGACAAAAAAAGTCCCAGTGATATAGTTTTCATATGACAATTCACTCCCATGCACATATTGGCCATGTTCATCTTACCGTGGCCAATCTTTCGCGCTCGGTTGAATTTTATCGCGATATTCTTGGCTTTGAAGTTACTGCTCAATACGGAGATTCAGCAATTTTTCTTTCTGCAGGCGGCTACCATCACCATATAGGATTGAATACCTGGGAAGGCGAGGGCGCTCTGCCTCCGCCTTCCGGACATTCGGGACTGTATCATTTTGCAATTTTATTTCCTTCTCGAAAAGAATTGGCAAAAGCTCTTAAATCGCTTATTGATGCTAAGTATCCAATAACAGGAGCGTCGGACCACGGAGTATCAGAAGCAATCTACTTGCAGGATCCGGATAGTATCGGCGTGGAGCTCTACGCAGATAGGCCGCGGAGTGAATGGAAAATAAACAATGATGGGGAAGTTGAGATGATAACAAAACCACTGGACCTTAATGGCCTGCTTTCAGAATTGGAAGACACCAACTCTTAAATTAGCTGTTATCCACTGCAAATTTCTTATTTTTGCTTTTGAATTTTGAACATTGGCTAGTATAATAAATACAATGTTCGATGAAGCTCTTACATATCGCAAAATCGAAAAGCGGGAAGACGTCTGCGTTCTTCTCGACATTGGTAATGGATCCGTCGGAGGATCGCTTGTGTTTTTTTCTGAAAACAATAAGCCTCAGATAATTTATTCCGTTCGATATCCACTTCACATACCTGAAAAGCCAAGTTCTGGCCACCTCTTGCTTAAGATGACCAAGCTTTTAGAGGATGTCGTTGCAAGTATCACTAATGAAGGCAGCAGACATCTGGATTTCAGGCACCTTAGCTCGAAAGATATAAAACATGTCTTTTGCATTTTTTCATCGCCCTGGTATTCCTCAAAAACAAAAATATTTAAAATTGAGCGGGGTGAGGCATTGCCGATGACTGATGAATTTGTTTCGTATCTTTTGGAGCGCGAATCGGACACTTTTGAAAAGTCTATCGGCGGCAATGGCAACGGTATGCTTTCATTCATTGAAAAGAAAGTGATCCGCACACGCCTGAATGGATATGATACCAAGATGCCTTACAATCAGGCTGCGCGAAATGTTGAACTGGGAGTATTTATGAGCATGGTTCCCCAAGCTGTGCTTGATAAGGTAGGGAAGATCATTCGCAGACACTTCAATGCGCGCCACATCGAATACAATTCCTTTGCTCTTATGTCGTTTAGCATCATTGAAGACCTTTTTCCTTCTGTTCAGAATTATATTTTCATTGACATTACATCAGAAGTGACCGAAATCTCTATTGTTCGCAATAATCTCATTACAGAAACATTGAGTCTTCCGCTTGGCAAGAACCTCATTATGCGCGCCATTGCAAAAAGATATCATGTAAGTCCGGATATTGCGGACAGTTATCTGAAGCTTTTTATAAAAAATCATGCTGAAAAGTCTTTGAAAGGCGCTGTAAACCAAGCTATTAAGGATGCTGAAGCAAAATGGCTCCCGCAATTCGGCCAAGCCCTTCAGACAGCTTCCAAAAATCATGCTATCCCAGGAAGAATATTTATGACTGCTGACGAGGATGTGGCGGCTGCTTTCAATCATTTCATTTCTGAAGCTTCCCGAAATGTGAATGGTAAGCCGGAGAAATTCAATCTTACCGTTCTCAGCAAGGAAATATTGGCGCATTTCTGCACATTCGGAAGGGGAAGCCAAGAAGATTCTTTTCTGGCGATTGAATCGCTTTATTTTAATAAAATTTTCAATTTATGATCTTAAAAGTAGCGCATAGCATCGTCATTTCG
>DAIPMQ010000043.1:2308-4875 GCA_036768625.1 Parcubacteria group bacterium | reverse complement strand
GGCATTGTGGAAGTCGCCATTGTAGTGCTCGCTGCAAGCCCCAAAACAGCGCGCCTCTCTTCAAGTGCCTGACGGATCGCCTGCTCTGTGAGATCATACCCGCCTTCGCCAGTATGATCGTAGACAATGTTGCCGTTTATATCGATAAGGTATTTATGCGGCCAGAACTCATTTTTGAATGCATTCCATGTGCCGTAATCATTATCGAGGACGACAGGATATTTTATTCCCGCCTTAGCTACTGCGTCTTCGACATTCTTCTGCACTTTCTCGAATGAGAATTCGGGCGTATGGATGCCTATAATCTCAAGGCCCTGATCGTGATATGCGTCATACCAAGCTTTGATATATGGAAGAGTGCGCTGGCAGTTGATGCAGCTATAGGTCCACATATCTACAAGCACGACTTTTTTGCCTTTGAATTCTCCGATCGTGATCGGCTTCTCGTTCGTATTCACAAATCCTGCTGGGCTTGTGATCTCAGGCGCTTTCTCGCCTGGCTTTGTGAGCAGAGACTCGGAAGAAGAGGTGGTGCCGCTACTCTGCTGTATTTTTCCGGCTCGGAAATACAATGCACCCCCTATAACAAGGGCAGCTATGATGACCGCGCCGAGTATTGTTTCTGATCTTTTCATTTCGAATTTTCGTTAATCAATAACTGCTGCTCTACCTTCGTCGCGTCAAAATATCCGCCGCTCTGCAAATTCGTCTCCACCGCTTTATCGACGCCAGTAAATATCGCGATGCCAATAAGAATCAAAAGGATTCCCACGCCTCGCCGAAACCATCCCTTCGGATCAACTGCAAGCCCAAGCTTCGAAATAAGCTTCTGCCCGAGAAGCGCCACGAGAAGCAACGTGCATGTGAGCCCGATGGAATATGCGAGCAGGTCGATGAATCCCCACAGCGGAGATTGCGGAAGCACGGTTGCAAGAATTATAAAATACGTCGGACTGCAGCTTGAGAAAACTGGCCCGAGCGCAGCTCCCATCAGTATGTCGCCCGTTATGCTTTTTTTCTTGAATCCTGCGGCGAGAAGCTTATTCGATTCCTTATTCAGCGCATCTATAGCGCCAAGTTTTTCCCACAGCCCGGGAACAAGCATAATGATGCCCAAAACGGCAATAATGGCACCAGAAATCCATTGCCATACCTGCTCCGGAATCATTATGAAAAGCGACGTGACCTTAAGAAGAAATGTGAAAAGGATTACCGATATGCCGAGAGAAATCGTGACGGTAAATGCCTTGCGGCGATTCACTCCCTCCGCAATCGAGCCGCCGATGATTACCGGCAGCATCGGCAAAACGCACGGCGTGAGTACGGTGATTATGCCGGCGAAAAATGAAAGAAGGAGTAGAAGCATGAAATTTATTATGGATTCAGTATAGCAAATCGAACATTGAACCTGTATGGTAAACTGAATTTAAAGTAACAAACCACAATATGAACTATCTATTTCGAACATGGCTGCCGTACGCACTTATCCTGACGCTTCTTGCCGGGCTCATCTATGCAGTATCGCAGCATATGCTGCGCCAAGACGCGAACGATCCGCAGATACAGCTTGCTGAGGATGCAGCCCGCACCCTTGAAACAGGCACTCCTCATACTGCAGCAATGGCATCAACAACTAATCCTGTCGATATCCGAAAAAGTCTCGCTCCCTTCATGGTTATTTATGATGACCATGGCGTAACCGTTTTAAGATCTGGAGCCGATGCCCCAACTCCCCCATCCGGAGTATTTGATTATGCGCGAAGCTATGGGGAAAACAAATTTACCTGGCAGCCGGAGCGTGGCGTTCGAATCGCTACAATTCTCGTGCATTATGGCGGAATTTCTCCTGGTTTCGTTTTAGCAGGCCGCTCGCTCCGCGAAGTTGAAAAGCGCGAGAGTGAGCTTGCTTCAGAAACGATTATTGGATGGTTGGTGGGATTAGTGCTGAGTTTTGGCGCAGTCTGGATCTCGCCTCGTTAAAAAAACTCATAATCAATATTTTTAAATTATAAAGCATTCACTTTTTTGTTGGTGAATGTATGAATTCATTGACAAATCATCAAAAAAAGATTTAAATGGAGCTGAAACTGTACCATTTAAGAAAGGAAAAAAGAGATGAATTCAGAGTATGAAGTGAGGTTTGGCTTGCTTCGCAGCTTGGTAACTGAACGTACACATCATTTGCGCCAATGCCTCGAAAGCGAGGATGCAACATTTCTGCGGAAAAGAAAGCTGCGCAAAAAAACCGATGGTACCGGAATTACTCGTATTGAGTATGCTATCGGAGCTGAAGGAATTGATAATATTGACAGAATGTTTCCAGATGACTCCTGCAGAGGAGAAGAGACTCCTTATATTGAACCCTCTGCAAGATTTGAATGGGTTTGGGATGAATCCGACAACACCAAGGAGACTTCGCGATGGAGAAAACCTGAAAGAGAGCAGTATACTCCTCAAGCAACCCCAGCTCATTTGCTCGCCTGCATTGATCATGGCGATTATGGAGAGGAAGATCATTGTTTCGCCTTTGGAGCCGGTTACCCACTTCGAAATGAAGTTTTTACAGG
>DAIPMQ010000043.1:0-2298 GCA_036768625.1 Parcubacteria group bacterium | reverse complement strand
GGTTGTCATGATCTCGGAATTTTTCGTAATAACAGGTCGTTTGTGCCGATACCAACACGTTCCTCAATTATTATCGGAATAAATGAGCATGAAACGGAAAATAACGATTTTCTTTCCCGGCAACTTGGCACAAAGCTTCATGGCTTCAATGCCGGCGCAATGCCATTCTTCTTCCTCTATGGTCACATCGGTGGAGCTGTACTTCATCACGACACAAAAAATGTCGAGGAATTACCATGTACTGTTGCGGTCGCCAATCTTTTAGGCGCTACCGTTACCGATGAACGAGGCAGGCCATACCGATTCCATAATCAGCAGCCAAATATCGACGCTCGCGTTGTAATCACGCTTCCCCATCTTAGCCATTGCGAGCTTACTATGAATTCGAAGATATTTTTTCGCTAGCATGTCACTTAATCTTCCCTGTGCTCCGAACGTTCTATGCGTTCGGGGCTTTTTTCATAAGCGTTTTTTAGAATTATTTATTTCTTAAAAGCAGGAAGCTTATCGATGCTCCAGAAAAGGAAAGCATACAGCGCCGCCCATGCCACAAGAAATTCGACATAAAAAAGCATTTTTTCTTCGCGTGTGTACAGGTTTTTTACGATAAGGTCATTGATCTCCTTATCGCTGAGGCCAGCGCTTTTGAATGCAAACATCTGTTCCTCGGTGATATATCCCTTTCCCAGCAAATGCCGGCCTGCCACCTCGTCTGTGTACATATCATATTGGCCGGGAAATTTATCCTTGATAACCGAGCCTGCATGGGCAAACGAGGCAGGATCGATGCGCAGCTGCTTCGTCCATTCGTTGACAAAGAAGAGCCCCAGGCAAAGAAGCACAAAAAAGAGAACGCTTATTCCTATCCGAAAAATTTTCATGGAAAGAAAAATTGCCATATGCATCTAGTATACAATACTGGAAATGGTAAAAACCTGTGTTTGAAAACCCGCGCTATTTCATTTGACATTTATAGTCTAAATATGTAATAGTTCGCAAGAAATGGCTCTTTAAAATTCCAAAATAAGAGCAGACCAAAGGAGAATTAGATGCAGAGGCTTTCAAACTTCCTTGCGCTTGCTTTCATGGCTTTGTGCCAGATTGCATTCGCAGAAACCCCCGTCCCAATCACCAACTCGAGCTTCGAGAGCCCGGACCCGCAAAATCCGTCTCTTGCAGAGGGATGGACGCTCGGCCTCGGCTATAACGGCTACAGCCGGGTATGCGGTATTCCAGGCATATGGAACCAGAACTGCGCTTTAGAGCTTTCAAACGCTGCTACGTCTACGAATTTATCGGGCGCGTTCCAAACAGTACAGCTTAACCAAACACAAGCAATTCCCGTGCTCGTGACGGCAATGATAAAGGTGGAGAATGTCCAAGACCTTTTAAGCGACAACTTCGGCGCAAACCTCGATTGCACGTTCTATCATCCGGACGGAACTGCAGACTACACGCCGAATACACTTAAAACCAAACATGTCGGCACGTTCGACTGGGTAAAGATGGGCTGCAATTCAGGCGATTACGCTGGAGGCACCAAGCCCATAACCAAAGTGCGCATCGGCTTCGTGATGGGCAAAGGGACGGGCACTACTCTCATTGATGATGTCCATGTATACCAAGAGGATCAATGGTTTCGCGGCGCGATATCGCTCATGTTTGATGACGGATTCGCCGAGCATTACGATCTTGCCTCTAAATATCTTCAAACATTGGGACTCGTCGGAACCGAAGCTGTAGTCCCCAATTATTTGGGCACTCCCGCTTACATGAGCGAGGCAAACCTTCATGAGCTGCAAGACCACTGCTGGGGCATCGTTTCTCATACGATGAACCACATCGATCTGACGACGCTTAGCCCAGCAGCCATGGAAGCAGAGCTTTTCGACAGCAAAAAATGGCTTGCTGACCATGGGTTCGGAACTATCTTGTATTTCGCCTACCCGTTCGGGGCATACAATCAGAATATCGAAAGCCTTATGAAAGCGAGAGGCTACTACACATCGGCGAGAGGTACCGATCGCGGCGGCAATCCCGCAGGTCTCTTCCCTTTTAATGTTTACATCCAAGAACTGGATTCGGACGTTACGATGGTTCAAGTCAATACATGGATACAAACTGCGGTTTCGAACAAGCAATGGCTCATCTTTGTGATCCATAGGATCCAAGATGATTGCGCAAGCACCATCTACTGCACGACGCCGACGGTATTTTACCAAACGGTGAGTGCCGCTATTCAATCGACGCTTCCGATCGTCACCTATGACCAAGGGCTCCAGATGGCAAATGGCACTC
>DAIPMQ010000004.1:19333-21145 GCA_036768625.1 Parcubacteria group bacterium | reverse complement strand
ACTTTCATATCTATAAGACGAGGCACCGCCCCCGCCGCTGAATTCGTATGCAGAGTCGAGAGCACTAAGTGTCCGGTCAATGAGGCATTCACAGCTAGCGAAGCAGTTTCATTGTCGCGAATTTCTCCCACCATGATGATATCAGGATCCTGGCGCACGAGGGTTCGAAGCCCCGACGTGAAAGTAAATCCGATTTCCGGCTTCACTTGCGTCTGATTCACCCGTTTCATTTGATATTCGATCGGATCTTCGATTGTAGAGATGTTTACCCTCGGCTCATTTAAAATATCGAGCAGCGTATAGAGTGTGGTGGACTTTCCCGAACCAGTTGGACCAGTCGTCAAAATCAGGCCGGTAGTCTGTTTCGATGCATGATGAATCCATTCGAGCCCGATGCCATGAAAGCCTAAGACCTCGAGCGTAAAGCCTGCTACAGACTCGCGAAGGACTCTCATGACAGTTTTCTCTCCATAATACGTAGGAAGCGTAGAGACACGAAACGAAACCTTTTCCCCATTCATATCTATTTTAAATCGTCCGTCTTGCGGAAGGCGCTTTTCATCCAGTTTAAGCGCAGAAAGAACTTTGATGCGTGCAACGAGGCTTTCGGAAATATTCGACGGCAGAACCATCGCATCGTGCAGAAGCCCGTCGATGCGGTAACGGATAAGAACCTCATTTTCAAGCGGTTCGATATGGATGTCAGAGGCATTCTGCAAAACAGCATGCTTTAAAAGCGTCTCGACGATTTTTACCACCGGCAAGTCCTCTGCCATTTTCTTCAGATCGCTTTCAGTTTGTTCTGCCGTTGCCGCCCGCTGATTTGGAAGCAGTGCATTGGCCGAGCCATTATTCGGTGCACTATTGAAGCTTGCTGCTTCTTTCTGGATGATATCCCCGAATTCCGCTTTGAGGCTTTTTTGATATTGGAGCAATGCGAATTTCATAGACGCTGCATCCGTAAGCCGCGGCACGATCTTGAGGCGAACTTTCTTTTTTATAAAATCGATAGCGGCGAGGTCTTCGGTATCGAGCATCGCCACTTCAAGAGTCAGATCCGTTTTTTTAAACGCCACGATATTATGCTTTCGCGCGATCGGCTCAGGAATAAGCGACAGAATGCTGAAATCAAGATGCTGGTCGGTGAGGCTTACGAACGGAATGCCGAGAATATACGCCTGCATGCGCCTCACATCATCATCTGTGAGCTTGCCGCTCCCGACAAGGACTTTTTCAAGTGATTGTGAGGATTTTGCCGCCTCTTCCTCGGCTTTCAGCAAGTCTCCCCGGCTAACGAGTCCGGAATCGATGATGAAATTTTTCAATTGTGCCTCTTCAATATGCATAGATAGAAATTCCTGGAATTAAGTATACCAGGAAACGCATTCTGAGTTTGCACTGCACGTGTTGAAAACACTTGAACTAAAGCCCAGCTAGAGTATAGTTATAAAAGAAAGGCGCAAAGGAGTGTGGAGCATGGCAACCACGACTGTTGTTAGCATTAAGTCATTATCCCCCGCAAGAGCCAATATCGCTTGGGCGAGAGGAAAGCCAATTCTCGTCGTCACCCCCGCTTATGAAAGGGTTATAAGAAACCCTTCCCCGATAGCATGCCACGAAAGCAGCGCTGGCGAACACCGAATGTCGCAAGGATTAAAATTGTTTCCGGAAGCAAAATTCTATCTTTCGGGTACATGAGGAACACCAGCCTGGGCGCCATGCGGCAGCCCAGGTTTTTCATTTTGCAGAGCTGCTTCCAACCTTGACAATTACATCTGTTTTGATATTATTAAGGAATTCAGTGAGTTCGCC
>DAIPMQ010000004.1:4019-19323 GCA_036768625.1 Parcubacteria group bacterium | reverse complement strand
CCCGGTGGGCGAGCCATTTTTTTAAAAAAATTGAATATTCAAAATAAATTTTACTACTATGCTAGACCTAAAAGTGATAAATGCCGTCCTTCAGCAGCTGGAGGAAGAGAGGGGTATTCCGAGAGAAAAAGTTCTCGAAGCAATCGAAATGGCGCTTGCGACCGCCTATAAGAAAGATTATGGTAAAAAAGGCCAGATTGTACGCTCAAAATTCGACCTCAATAGCGGCAAAACGGAATTCTACCAAGTAAAGATCGTGGTTGATGAAGGGACCGTTTATTTCGACTATGAAGAAGAGCCGACCGACGAAATAAGGCGGGCTGGAAACGAAGAAGGTTCGGAAAAAGTTCTCTTTAATCCTGAGCATCACATTATGCTCGATGACGCGCGCCGCATCAAAAAGGATGCAATTCTCGGAGAAGAGATCGTTTTCCCCCTTGAAGCAAAAGATGATTACGGCCGCATCGCGTCGCAAACCGCAAAACAAGTCATTATGCAGAAAATCCGCGAAGCCGAAAAAACATCGGTATTCAGCGAATATGGAAAGCGCGAAGGAGAAATCGTGACCGGAACCGTGCAGCGCATTGAGCGCGGCAACCTTTTTATTGATGTTGGACGCGCTACTGGCATCCTTCCTTATGAAGAGCAGATCCCTGGCGAGCATTATGGCCAGGGAGAGCGCGTCAGAGCGTATCTTTACCGCGTTGAAGAAACTCCCAAAGGCGTATTCCTGAGGCTATCCCGCTCGCATCCGCAATTTCTCAAGAAACTCTTTGAAACTGAAGCTCCTGAAATAGTGAATGGTGTTGTGGAAATCAAGGCTATTGCGCGTGAAGCTGGATACCGTTCGAAAATCGCTGTACATTCAAACGATTCGCACGTTGATCCTGTGGGCTCTATGGTTGGCCAGCGCGGAGTGCGCGTAAATACCGTCATGAGCGAGCTCGGCGGCGAAAAAATTGATATCATCGAATGGTCTGCGGAGCCAACGCACTTCATTGAAGAGGCGCTTTCTCCTGCAAAGATACTTTCAATCGACATTGACGAAGCGGAAAAAAAAGCCATCGTGAAAGTTTCTGAGGATCAGCAATCACTAGCTATTGGAAAAGGAGGCCAGAATGTGCGTCTCGGCGCGAAGCTTACTGGCTGGAGAATCGACATTCAGTCGACAAAAGGCCAAGAGATTGCGGCAGCCGGTGAAAAAACAGAAATCAAACCGGCAAGCGCAGGCAGCGAGACTGGAACAGGTATAGACAATGAAATTGCAGCCGGACAAACAGAAAACCAAAGCGAATAAAGAAAGAAATACCGGAAGAGCCGGTATTTTTAATGCCAAGAAATTGAAAGAGGAGAGCGAAGATGTTACATTAGCTATGTACTACTCTAATTAAACAATCAAAATCATGAATTTGTGGCACGATATACCGCTCGGCGAAAAAGTTCCTCTGGAATTTAATGCAATCATTGAAATTCCTAAAGGCTCATATAATAAATATGAAGTTGATAAGGAAACCGGCCTTATTGCGCTCGATAGAGCAAATTACTCTTATGCACCCTACCCCTTCGATTATGGATTTGCCCCGCAAACGCTTTGGGACGACGGAGACCCGCTCGATGTGGTAGTTCTGACGACCTTTCCTCTTGCGCCGGGAATTCTCGTAAAAGTAAGACCGGTTGCTGTCATCGACATGACTGATTCGGGAGATTCTGATTATAAAATCATAACAGTTCCTGTAGGCGATAAAAGATGGGATGATACTCAGGACCTGCCGGATATCAACAAACATTCGCTTAAAGAATTCACGCATTTTTTCGAAACATATAAAATCCTCAAGGGAAAAGGAGATATAGTCATGGTAAATAAAGTGCTTGGGAAAGCAGAAGCGATCGAAGCTATCAAAAAATCAATGGATCTTTATAAGCAAAAATCCTGAGAACGAGAGCCGAACAACCGAAGCACTGCTTCGGTTTTTTGTTTGTTTATATAAAACAGAATATTTCATCCATAAAGATTTCTTGGTAAGATGGACAAGTCGGAGCCGTCATCAATATATATCTGGACTAAATTTAATTAATTTATTACTGAATATGCTTAAAATATTTAAAGACAAGCGAATGTATGCCGTTTTTGCCACTCTTCCCTTTTTCGTGCTCGGAATTCTGATGTGCGCCAATGCCGCTGTTGAACGCGAGGACGTGAGCCTCACTGCTGAGACAAGTGCGGGAGAAACCGGGGATCTGGAGGCGAGTTCGTCAATACATGGCGAACTTCCTGATATTACAGATGAGAAGATGAAAATAAAGGAAGTGATGAAGGAAAAGGACGGAGAGAGCGCCTCAACCTCATCTTCAAGCGAGAACGAAGACGAGCACAACTCAACCCGGAACGGAATTCTGGGAAATTTTACTGCTTTGCTTAATGGGGAGCGCAGCAGTGCTTTGGCTGAACTTATGAAAAAAGAAGCTTCTTTTGAAGTTCGAAAGAAAGATTGGCACAAAAAAATGGCAAGCACGACAACAGAATTTAAGATTAAGCTTTCAGACGAAAACAAAGCCCGCGTCGAATCAAATCTTAATGTAATACTCGCTCGTTTTGTTGATATTGACGCTCAGATGCAAAACGTAAGCGGCAAGCTTGCAAATTATATTTCTCAAACGCGAGCGCAAACCAATCTCTCGCTTGCTACAAGCACGATGCTTTTGGCAGAGGCAGATGCAAAGCTCACGCTTGCAAAAAACGACGTTGCAAAAGCCGGAACTGACATCCAGACGATGCTAAGCACGAGCACTTCTAAAGAAGAACTTAAAGCAGACATCCAAACCGTAAAAGAAAGTATAAAAAGTGCTTACACTGCTTACAAAGATACAATAAAGTCCATACGGTTTGAGACGAACGGCACTGCCAGCACATCGACTAGTTCAAGCTTATAAAATTATTTATTTAAAATGGAAAACAAACTTCCTCCTAACCCAGATCTCCCGGCAGCTTCGCCTAAAAATTCCCATACTTTTTCAATTGTTGCGATTGCCGTTCTTATTGTCGCACTGATTGCAGCTGCTTACTTATATTCACTGAGCCTCAAGAGCAGATATTCTGCTCAAAACACCGCTACAACGACCGGCCGATCTTCTTCGAATGCAAACGATACCGCTTCGATTGAAGCAGACCTCAATAAAACCAATGTTGATAATTCAGATCAGGGCATCAATAACATCGATTCAAGCTTCAAGCCATAGGACTACGTTATCTGAAAGGCCTCAAAAAAACAGCAGGTCATAGCCTGCTGTTTTTTCTTGCTTAAATGCATAATCCTGGTAGGCTAAAAGGCATTCACCAAAACTAAAAAAAATGAACGATACACCCCAAAATTCAAAAAATTACAGCAATATCCAAATAAAAAAGCTAGATAACGCTGAAGTGGAGATTGAAGGAGAAATATCTGCCCAGAAACTCGGAGATTCTCGCGAAAAAGCAGTAAAAAAGCTTTCGCAAACTCTCACAATACCTGGCTTCCGCCCCGGAAAAGCCCCGGAAAATGTGCTCATCAAGCATATAGGAGAATACCCCATTCTGGAAGATGCTGCGGAAATTGCCCTTACTGAAGAATACCCATTGATACTTCAGGAGCATGCAATTGATGCGATCGGCCGTCCTGCTATAACAATCACAAAACTCGCAGCTGACAATCCCCTGGGCTTTAAAATAAAGACTGCAGTCATGCCGAAATTCGACCTTCCCGATTACAAAAAAATTGCCGGAGAAAAAAATTCCCAGGAATTCAAGTTTGAAGTGAACGACAAGGAAGTCGATGAGGCTATTCAGCGCATCCGGGAAAACAAAGCACATCATGATCTCCATGCAAAACTGGGCAAAGACACCCATGACCATGCTCCTATAAAGCCTGAGGATCTTCCCACGCTCGACGATAATTTTGCAAAATCAGTCGGTGATTACAAAGATGTAGGAGAATTCAGGCTGAAAGTAAAGGAAAGCCTCATAAAAGAGAAGGAATATCAGGAGCGCGAGAAAATACGCATTGAGATTGTCGAAAGCATCCTCAGCCAAACAAAAATAGCGATTCCAGCCATTCTTGTCGAAGCTGAGCTGGCTAAAATGATCGCTCAGCTTAAAGAAGATGTTACTCGCGCAGGAATACAATATGAGGACTATCTCAAAGAAACAAAAAAGACTGAAGAGGGCATTAAAAAAGAATGGAATGAGTCCGCAGAAAAAAAAGCTAAATTCCAATTAATTCTCAATAAGATTGCCGCCTTGGAGCAGATAGAGCCCGACAAAACAATGCTTGAACATGAGGCAAAGCAGCTCATGGAAATGTATAAAGACGCAGACCCGGAACGTATCCGCATTTATGTCGAAACCATTCTGGTCAATGAACAGGTCCTCAAGTTCTTGGAAAATCAGAAATAAAAAATCAAAAAACGACTCTGCTGTTTTTTGATTTGACTTTATATTATTTTCGTATTTAATACCCTTGAAAGGAGCACTTTAATGACAGATACTCGCGGATCAATGGCGAGATGGAATGGCATTATTTACGAGTTCGCAGAAGGTCCGAATCACGCGGATTTCCGGAACATGCATCAAAACAAAGCGCCTTGCGAGCTTACGCTTACGTCGCGGAGAAGGGGTAGAGACGGACAGAAAGATCAGAATTTTATTGCTCGACATGTGACTTTGCGCTCGGAGGAAGTTGTGGAGCAGCCAAGTCGAAACCGTATTCATTTTGAAGGCGAAGTCATTGATCCGCTTGGAAATTTCAACCGCGCCCAGATATGGCTCTATGATAACGGCACCGGCACAATTCTTTCACTTACTGAAACACCGTTTTTGCATTAAAACCAAAGTACTAGCAATAATTTGCTAGTACTTTTTTAATCTGCCTCCTCTTCGGCGTGCTCGCCTAATTCGACAATATTTCCTTCTTTAAAAAGAATATTCTGGAGAGTCTTTCTCCATAAAGTTTTTTTTCGAAGCAAGAATTCCAAATCCATCCCAAAATGCTTGAATTCCTCCTTTTGGGCATTGCCGAGGATTTCCACTGCTTCTTTATCCTTTTCAACGCTCATTCGCTGTTCGTACCAATCGATTGCTTCTGCTTCTTCAATTAATGAAAGGATCATTCGGGCGAATGTTCGAGTTTCTTGCGACAGCTCTTCGGGGGGCTCATGATATTGGTCAAATGCCATTATAAAGATGAGTTAATGATATTCCTGAATCATAAACTCAAACAATAAGGATTGAATGAACGCATGATTTTATTCAAAGAAGAAACAGAGCGGACGCAGCAATCGCTGCAGTCTCCGCGCGAAGCACTTGGTGACCGAGCGAATAAATTGGAATATTATTCTGCTTAAAAAATTCCAGCTCTCGATTGCTCCATCCGCCTTCGGGGCCAATGAAAACCGCGAACGCTTCTGATAAAGCCTTAAAACCTTTGGATATATCGAAGGGTTTTCCGTTTGGGTCGAGCGCGAGCACCTGCATTTTATTGTGTTCTTCAACTGCTTCTTGAAGTTTTTTCACTTCATGCAATTCCGGCAATTGTCCTCTCCCCGACTGCTCGCTTGCTTCTTGTATAATCTTCCGAGCGCGCATCATATTCAAAGACTTTTTCTCGCTCCGTTCAGAAAGAACAGGTATGAACACACTGACACCAAGCTCAGTTCCCTTTTCCAAAACCAGTTCAAAATTATCTTTCTTGATTAGCGAGCAAAAAAGAGAGATATTTCTCTGTGGAATGTTTTTAACGATGATGCCCTTATCGAGGCGGAGGCGAGCCATTTCTTTGTGAAGTTCGGCAATATGCGCCATGTATTCGTTCCCTGTATTATCGAGCACCACAACATCATCACCTGCTTTCAGCCTGAATACATTTTTCCATTGATGAATGAGCTCCTTATCGGAAATATTGATTTCGCGTTCTCCAAGCGCTTCAAGTGGAGTATCGAAAAATTCATTCACAAAAAATCGATGCAATCTCATTAACTGAGTATCACTTAAACTGCCGATCCGATCAAGTTTTGACATTTTTGATAATTTTCCGCTTTTTGATATACTGGCGCTGTTGGCGTTTAGTTCTCTCAATCTCTTGTTTTGATCTAAAAGCCGGCAGCTCTAATAAAAAAACATGTCATATTTAATCCCCACAGTCATAGAAAAGTCGCAATTCGGCGAGCGCGCGTACGATATTTACTCTCGCCTTCTCCGCGAACGCATTATCTTTTTGGGCGGTGCAATAGACGATGATACGGCCAACATCGTCATAGCCCAGCTCCTCTTCCTTACTTCCGAAGATTCCAAGAAGGATATTTCGCTCTATATCAATTCCCCGGGCGGATCCGTCACTGCCGGACTTGCAATACTCGACACAATGAACCATGTGGGGCCGGATGTTTCCACGACCTGCGTTGGTCTTGCAGCTTCCGCAGCAGCAGTCCTTCTTTCAGCTGGTGTCAAAGGCAAGCGCTTTGCTCTTCCTAACTCAGAGATCATGATCCACCAGCCGTGGATGGGCGGCGTCCAGGGCCAAGCGACCGAAATTGAGATTACCGCTAAGCAAATATTAAAGACCCGCGACAGGCTCAACAAAATTCTCGCAAAGAACACAGGCAAGCCTGTTTCGCAGATCGAGAAGGATGTCGACCGAGACTACTTCATGGATGCAGACGAAGCCAAAAAGTACGGAATTATCGATAAAATCCTTTAAAACAGAATAAATTCTAGCTTTATTGAATAATTCCTGCAGAAATCAAAGTGAAGACTTTTAATTAGCGGAAAATTATGAAATATACGATTAAAGCCGGCCATGCGCCGGCTTTAATCGTATATTTCATAATCATGTCCACAGAGTCGTTTACATTTCTTGCAATCTCTTATATATTTTAGATGTACCCTATTAATTAATTCCCTTGCTGTTGATTTTAAGACGCAATCTTCAGAATTCCGAAAAATGCCTATTACCTGCTTCAAGCACTAAGTTTTGAAGAGTACCCCATGTTGTTAACAGTCATAAAAACAGAAGCGTACCTCCACAACGTCGTATAAAATCGCGGCGAGCATACTCATAATTACCGAAAAGCCTCTGATCTCAGAAAAAACAGGCGAAACGGTTGTTATACAAACATGTTATTACAAGATATTGTCTTCCTGGTGCTGGCAGCGGGCGCTGCTGGGATTGCTTTTGGATATTTCTTGAGAATCTTCATCGCGCTCAAGAAAAAGAATTCGATGGAACTCGACGTCAAAAAAATGATGCTTGAGGCAAAGGAACAAGAAGCAAAAATAATGGAAGAAGCGGAACGAAAGTCTGAAAAGCTCTTGGAACTCACCCGGACGGAAATTAAGGAGAGAGAAGAGAAAACTAAAAAGACTGAAGAACGGCTGATTAAAAAAGAAGAATTGCTTGATAAACGGCAGCAAGACATTGATAGTGAAGTTGACGCTATAAAGGAAAAGATCGAGAAGATAAAAGAAATTCGACAAAAGGCAGATGATACGCTTCAGGAAAAAATAAAGGAGCTTGAGAGGCTTTCAAATTTAAACGAGGAAGAAGCAAAGAAGGAACTGATGTTTATTATAGAAAAACGTGCAGAGGAAGATCTTATGATCCGCATGCAGAAGCTTGAGACCTTCGGCGCAGAGCAATTGGAGCGAAAAGCAAAAGATATTCTTACGACAGTAATCCATCGGCTGGCCAATTCTGTCTCCCCTGACATAATGACCACCTCGGTCCTCATTCCGAATGATGAGATAAAAGGGAAAATCATTGGCAAAGAAGGGCGGAATATCAAAGCCTTTGAGCGCGCAACGGGTGTAGAAGTCATTGTAGACGATACGCCAGGAGCAATCACACTTTCCTGCTTCGATCCTGTCCGCAGGCAAGTGGCTCGCGTTGCTCTGGAGAATCTCATTCAAGACGGACGTATTCAGCCGGCAAAAATAGAGGAGACTGTAGAAAAGGCAAAGCTTGAAATAACCAAAATTATCAAGGAGAAAGGAGAGCAGGCTGTATTTGAGGCTGGCGTTTATAATCTCGATCCCCGTCTTATTTCAATCCTGGGACGCCTTTATTTCCGTACAAGCTATGGACAAAATGTGCTTCAGCATTCAATTGAAATGACGCATATTGCGAGCATGCTTGCAGAAGAATTAGGCGCCAATATAAATGTTGCCAAGGCCGGAGCACTCCTTCATGATATAGGCAAAGCCCTCGACCATGAGGTTGCAGGCACCCATGTTGAGATCGGCCGCAGGATTTTGCAAAAATTCAATGTGAGCGAGGAAATCATCAAGGCGATGCAGGCGCATCATGGAGAATACCCCTACGAAACGCCGGAATCAATTATTGTACAGGTTGCTGATGCAATATCAGGAGGCAGGCCTGGGGCTCGCCGCGATACGGTAGAAAATTACCTAAAACGCCTCGCTGACCTTGAAGCGACTGCAAATTCATTTCAAGGAGTTGAAAAATGCTATGCTCTCCAAGCAGGACGAGAAATTCGCGTCTTTGTAATTCCCGACCTCATAACTGATCTTGAAGCAAAGAAAATGGCGAGAGATATTGCTTTACGCATCGAAGGTGAATTAAAATACCCCGGAGAAATCAAAGTAAATGTCATTCGCGAAACAAGAGTAATAGAATTCGCGAGATAGCATGTAGGGCGGTTAGTATTAAGAAAGACTGCTGCAGATTAATCTGCAGCAGTCTTTTTGAAATTCACATTTTTGGATTGCAGCCAAATGTGTAAGATGACATACAATACAAATGCTCCAAGACTTGTAATCGCTGAGAAACGAATTACTGTAACCAATGCAGAAGCATTATCCCTCAACCAAAAAGCAAATCTGATAATTGAGGAGTAGTTCGCAATACACTTATCGAGTATAAGTACACAAATAAGCGTGCTCATAGCGATTTTCCCGGCCAGTTTTTCAATTTTATGCGCGTTCAAGTGCGCTCCTTTCCAAATCTACTTAAAAATATAAATTATACAAAATCATTTGTCAATACTTTGTATTTCCTTGCATGAAAAATACCTTGCTATATAATGGTTAACGAGCAAACACCTCTAGTCTACGCTCTCATTCCATGATGAAGTAAGACAAGAAGGTCGAATTATTAAGTTAGTTAAGTTCAAACTATATTATGAACAAACAAGCCATTGTAGAGAAAGTATACGAAGTATTGGGTGGAACCAAGTCACAGGCTGAAAAGGCAGTGGATACAATGATTGAGGGTATTGTTAACACTCTCAAAAAAGGTGAAGAGGTTTCAATTGCGGGACTTGGCATTTTCTCAACAAAAACGCGTGCTGCGCGCCAGGCGAGGAATCCTCGCACTGGCGAATCTATTTCAGTTCCTTCTATGAGAGTACCGAAATTCAGACCGGCAAAGGCTCTTAAGGATGCTGTTAAATAATTCGATCACTTATTAAAGAAATTTCATAAAATCCGCCCCGATAGGCGGTTTTTATTTAAAAAATTATTTCTTCCGGTTCAGGTGTGAGCTCAACAATAGCTACTCTTATTCGATCCTCTATCCTCTTTGCAGTTTGTAAAGTTTCCAAATCAGGTATTGTAGCTAATTTTGTGCTCAATAATTCTTCTTCATCAGGAGTAAGTCCAGCTTTCTTGACGATATCCCCCACTGGAATATCTGCTGCACCAGGAAATTCATCTCTTACTGATTTTACAGCTTCTTCAAGCTTATTCTCGCCTTCTAATGTTTTTTCAGAATTTGGTGATTCCTCACTCGAATTGTTATTCTCTGCAAAATTATGCGGTACTCCTTCATTCATAGAGATAAAATTTTATGACCAAGGCAATATTATAGCAAACAAATGGCGGAGCTTCTAAAATAAAGAAGTTTTTTGGCTGGTATTAACATAACACCAGAATAAATTCCAGAAAAAGGAGAGAGTAAAAAATGAATGCTTTTGAATGGAATTCGCAGGAGAATCGGTCACCAGTTCTGAATTCGCGTACCCACTTAGACTTTCGGCCCCGCCTCACTTCTGAAATCTATTGATTTCAGCCTTCGCTAAATAGAGAAAAAGAGTGGCTTATATGCTCCCCTTTTTCTGGTTTGTGCGGGATGGGAGAATCGAACTCCCGCCCACAGTTTGGAAAACTGTTATTCTACCATTAAACTAATCCCGCATTGGAAATACACAAGTGATAGTAGCAGAAATAAGCATCAGCTGCAATAAAATGGCTTTACCGCAAGGTATTTGCTACTATACATATACTTATTTGATTATGAACTCCTTTTTTTCAACTTTTGTTACTAAAATGTTTGTAGTTATGGGAGGATTTGCGGCATCAATAATGCCCCTTACTTCCTTTATTAGCTATAATCTCTTTTCTGCGCAGCAAAATATCTCACCTCCAATTTTAACAACACCCTCTTTTGCCTCGAGCACGCAAACGTATCAAGGTTCTCCGGTCTCAGCCTCTCTTTCAAAGAAGCGTGTGGCCCAACCTCATGCAATAAACCCCCAAACCGCAAAAACCTCGAGCCAAACAGACGTGATCGCGAAAACGGCACAAGGCTCATCTGAAGAACAAGCTTCTTATCCCCCAACAGTTGATATTTCTCACGTCAAAGCGGCAGTTGTTAATATTATTTGCATTTCTAGTGACCCAAATCTGTCCTCAATGACAGCAAGCGGCGTAATTATAGATTCGCGCGGAATCATTCTGACAAATGCTCACGTCGGCCAATATTTTCTTTTATCTAATTATGTTGAAAAAGGATTGCTTCATTGCGAAGTACGAGGAGGAAATCCTGCAAAAAACCTTTATTCAGCCGAACTTCTCTATATTCCGACGCATTGGATCGAAAGCAATGCTACCGTATTCTCAAAAAATTCTTCAAAAGGCACTGGAGAGGACGATTTTGCTCTTTTGCGCATCAAAGAAACCGCCGACGGAAATAGTTTGAGTGCAAAACTCCCCTTTCTTCCCTATACCACAACAGCACAACTCCATAAAAATGATACTCTTGTTGCTGCTGCATATCCCGCTGAATTCATTCCGACCTCAGACATAGCGGCAAATCTCTATGATCTCTCGATTGCAACCAAAATTGAAGAATTGCTTACGTTTAAAAGCTCAACCGTCGATCTCTTTCGTATGAATGGATCGATAATTGCCCAAAAAGGCTCCTCGGGCGGCGCGGTTGTTGATGCAGAGGGAATGCTAGTTGGTATCATTGCCACTGCGAGCGGTGCATTCATTGATAATGAACGCAATCTTTATGCTATCACTATCCCCTATATTAATAGCGAACTTGAAAAATTTAATGGGGTTGGGCTTGATGAATTATTGACAGGAAATATTTCACGCAAAGCAATTGATTTCTCACTCTATACTGCCCCCATGCTTCTCACCTTATTGGAAGCAAACTCTGCTCCAAATCAATAGTTTTTAAGCAAAATTCCTATATTGTCTCCTTCAGTACATTTATTCGTATGTTCTTGCCCGCATTTCATGCATTGAAACGCAATCACATATTGTTTCTTTTTTATTAATAGAGCTATAGGTTTCATTAACCCTCTGCATTTCTCTCCCCTATCCCCTGGAAATACGTCTATATGCTTGCTCCAAAGGCATTGGGGACAATGATTGGTATATCCACTTCCTATTACCTCCATATTACAATTTTCGCAGGTAAAATTTTCAATTTTTCTTGTAAACTTTTTTGACATTTTTTACAAACCCAATGGTCCTTATGAATAAGAGCTAAAATTTAAAAATCTATTCGCCTGTGATTCCGTAAAATAGAGCCTATTTTGTCGGGGCGCCGAGAATCGAACTCGGACTTTCTGCTCCCAAAGCAGAGATACTGCCACTATACTACGCCCCGTTTCTTCCAATCTTAATGACCTTCAGAAGTGTACCACAGCCATATTGTAACAGCTACCATTTAATTAAGAGTCTTTTATAGGATTATAATGACCTTTATAGAATGATATTTTCCAGAAACTTTATTTTAACTTGTTTCCGCTCATTACTGAGGTATACCGCAATAATATCGAATTGCCAGTTGCCTTCTTCTACTTTTTTTTCAGCAATATAAGTTGAAATTGTATTACGCAAGCGTTTTTGCTTTAAAGAATGCACATTTTCTTCAGGTCTATGGGTATTTTCAAATCTTACATCTAAATTTTCATTTACAACGGACTTAACTTCAACAAAATGAATTAAATCCTCCTTTTCTGCAATAATATCAATTTCCCCCCATTTCTTCCAATAATTGCGTTCTTTTATGATATAGCCCTGTTTCATAAGAAACAAACAGGCTGTATCCTCTCCAATTTTACCAATTTTATTCGTTAATTTAAACATTTTTTAAAAATAGGTAAGAAAAATTGCGAATCAGCGCTATAAACCCTGTTTTATTCTACTATATTTACTACATTTCTTATTAATTATTTCAGGTTTTGTTTCACGTGAAACATTTCCATAAAGACAGTAGGCTTAGATGTCTTTTTTTAATAAACCTATATTTTAAGCCATAATCTTAAAAAGACTGGATATTTAAAAGACTTTATTTTGTCTTTAATGCACATCATCCCCATAGTTATCCACAGATAATAGTAATTTAAGATGAAGCTAATTAAAATAACTCTCCGATTAAAAGACGGATAAATATTTTGAATATTTTATTTCGGTTTTGTGTTATTTTTTATACAACATTCTCCGCACAGAATTAAAAACCCCCGAAAAGGGGTTTTTAATTCTGTGCGGCCAGCGAGAATCGAACTCGCGTCTCGTCCTTGGCAAGGACGTGTTCTACCACTAAACCATGGCCGCATTCATTATCAGTAGAGACAATTATATCGAAAAAAGGGAGAATGACAATGTTGAGCAAAAGCTCGAAAAAAAGGATTTATCAACAGCTTTCCTGTGGTTGACCCGACCAGCCGCATACAGCTTACAATTTGCTATGCTTCGTTTTTCGAATCCATCCCACAATTGCTAAGAACCCACGCGTTCGAGGATAAATCGCCTTTTATTTACTTTTATGTGCTCCCGGCAGGATTCGAACCCACAACAACAGTTCCGAAGACTGTTGTGATATCCATTTCACCACGGGAGCAATGGAGCCATAATACCTCAGTTTATGGCTTTAACAAAGGCAAACATAAGAGCTTATGCTACAATATCGCCATGAAATACAACTGGAGCCTTCCGAAAGAACTCAACAATACCACAGACCAGCTCCGCAGCCATGGATTCGATGCTTATATAGTTGGTGGCTGCGTGAGAGATCTCCTCCTTAATAAACAGCCAAATGACTGGGATATAACCACCAATGCTACTCCGGAGCAGATCCAGTCAATTTTTGATAAAACATTCTACGAAAACGAATATGGGACAGTTGGGGTGGAAACGGACTCAGTGAATTCTACACTTAAGATTATTGAAATAACGCCATATAGAATTGAATCGAGCTATTCAGACAATCGGCGACCGGACAAAGTGGAATTCAGCTCACATATTGAAGACGATCTTAAACGAAGGGATTTTACTATAAATGCACTTGCATATGATCCTTATAAAGGACAACTGATAGATCTTTATAAAGGACAAAAAGATTTACATGAGCACCTAATCAGAGCAGTAGGGAACCCAAAAGAAAGGTTTGAAGAGGATGGTCTCAGAATCCTGCGAGCAATTAGATTTTACTCACAACTTGGCTTCCAAATCGAGGAGCAGACGGAAAAAGCTCTCAAAGAAACAGCTTATTTGCTTAAAAATATAACCAAAGAGCGAATTAGGGATGAGTTTTCCAAAATTATCCAATCCAATAACCCTGCAAAAGGCCTTGAAAAGGCTAGGGAATTGGGTATTTTAAAACAAATCATACCTGAGCTCGAAGAAGGATATGGAATTGAGCAAAATAAAGCTCATTCATTTGATGTGTGGACACATCTTTTAAAGAGCTGCCAATGTGCCGCAGATAAAAATTATCCGTTTCACGTGAGACTTACTGCTCTTTTTCATGATATTTCCAAACCAGCAACACGAAGATGGTCAGAGGAAAAAAAAGAATGGACTTTTTATGGCCATGAAGTTGTAGGTTCACGTGTAACAAAAAAAATCCTTCAGGAATTGAAATTTCCGAAGGAAATAATTGAAATAGTCTCAAAATTGGTAAGATGGCACATGTTTTTTTCCGATACCGAACAAATTACACTTTCTGCAGTACGTCGTATGATATCAAACGTTGGCAAAGAAAATGTATGGGAACTAATGAATGTTCGCATTTGCGATAGAGTAGGGACTGGCAGACCTAAAGAAAATCCCTATAGACTTAGAAAGTATAAGGCAATGATTGAAGAAGCGTTGAAAGATCCTATTAGCGTAGGAATGCTTGCTATAAACGGAAACGACCTCATAAAGGATCTCAATATTTCACCCGGGCCCAAAATCGGCTTTATATTGCATGCCTTACTCGAACAAGTGCTTGATAACCCAAAACTTAATACTAAAGAGTTTCTCATGAAACAAGCCGGAGAATTTCTTAAATTAAATGATTCGGAACTTGAAAGGATAGGGAAAGAGGGTAAGGAAAAAAAAGACGACGAAGAACAGAAGACTGTTGATGAAATTAGAAAAAAATATTGGGTTAAATAATATCTAGAACATTGTTATATGCAAAAACCGCTCAACAGAGTCTTTAAAATAAAATAAACTACATTGAACGGTCGAAAAGTGCTACCCAGTTCGTCAGTTTACTTGAGTGAATCCTCGAAATAAGCAATAGAGATTGCTATAAAAAAAATTGAAGGAGTTTTAAGTGTAAACTTTCTAACCAGATGAACCTTTTAAGAAGTGGCCATCTTCTTTTGCTAATTTTGGAAAGAACACTTATCAGAGACGTAACTTCCCCACGAAGTCGGTTCTGGTGTCTGCAGATAGTATACGTCCAATATAAAAGACATGTAAAGGACAGACCTGTGGATAACTTTTAAAGGTGTCTTTTATGAAAGAATTTAAATTTCGAGAGTAATGGGGCAATGATCGGAACCGAAAACATCACTGTTGAGAATGATCGATTTGATTGATTTTATAAAATCTGGGCTTGCAAAAAAATAATCAATGCGCCATCCCACATTTCTTTCGCGCGAAAATGTTTTCATATCCCAATATGTATAGGCATTTTTGGCTTGGGGATAAAAATGCCTGAATATATCCACATAACCTTTATGAATCACCTTATCAAGCCATGCGCGTTCTATGGGAAGAAAACCGGTATTCATTACATTTTCCTTG
>DAIPMQ010000004.1:0-4009 GCA_036768625.1 Parcubacteria group bacterium | reverse complement strand
GGCCTAGCAAGGTCGATTTCAGTATGCGCAGTGTTAACATCGCCGCAAAAAATAATTCCTTTGCCACTTGATCGCAACTTTTCAATATACTTGAGAAAAGCATCGTAATATTTTAATTTATACGCAAGCCTCTCTGGGCCGCCGCCGCCATTTGGAAAATAAACCGTAATAAGAATGAATTTCTTATACGTTGCCGTAAGAATGCGACCCTCTGCGTCCAAAGCCGGGACTCCAATGCCTTCTATGACGCTCTCCGGCTTTATTTTAGAATATATCGCTACGCCGCAATATCCCTTCTTTATTTTTGGCCACGAAAAATAGGAGAAATAACCTGGCGGACTTTGTACTCCCAATGAAAGCTGATCGGGTGTAGATTTTGTTTCCTGAAGGCAAAAAATATCTGGATTTTCCTTCAATATCCAATCAAATGCGCCTTTTTTAACCACTGCGCGCAACCCATTCACATTCCAACAAATGATTTTCATGGAGTAATACTACGCCGAAAGAGAGGCGGCAACAAATTTATTTGTTTTTGCCATGGAATTTTTTATGAATATCCTTAAGGTGCTGATCGGTTAAATGAGTGTAGATCTGAGTCGTACCGATATTTGCATGGCCGAGAAGCATTTGAACAGAGCGTAAATCTGCTCCATTATGCAAAAGATCTGTTGCAAAACTATGACGGATCACGTGTGGAGTTACTTTCTTAGAAATCCCGGCCTTAATTGAGTAATATTTGATTATTCGCTCAACAGAACGGGGAGTGAGGCGTAGATTTCCGCCTTCTTCATCTTTGTTTCGCGCATTCCGACCAAATTGAATAAAGAGAGCCTCATCCATATCCTTGCGCTTGGAAAGATATTTTTTCACAGCTTCTTTGGCATCAGGAGAGAGGAAAACAACCCGAACCTTCTCACCTTTTCCTCGGACCGAAAGTTCGTCGTTGGAAAGGTCGATCTCGCGAGGGAGATTACAAAGCTCGGAAACTCGAAGTCCTGTCGAAAAAAGGAGCTCCATAATGGCTTTATCACGCAGTTCTTTGATATTTTCGCCTTCTGGCGCCTTCATAAGCCTCGAGAGCTCGTCGTTCGATATGAGATCCAAGGAACGTTCGGAAACCTTGGCAAGTTCTATTGCGTCTGGAGAGAGAGCTTCGAAACCCCGGCGACGCATGTATTTGAGAAAGGAACGCAATGCAATGAGATAGTAATTCTGAGTACGTTTCTTAAGCGTATCCTTGTAACCATTGGTTTTTTTTCCGGAATCTTGACGGTTAAGCCATATTCTATACTCCCGAACAAGGTCTTCGGTTATATCTTGAGGATTTTTTTTATGTGCATAAGAAAGGAACCTATCGAGATAATGGCCATAGTTTTCAATCGTTTTCAGACTGCGGCCTTTTTCAATCTCCAAATATTGAAGAAATTCATGTTTAAGAGTAGTAAGATCTTTCATATTGTACGACGTATATAATTAGTATATCATTTTAGCTTCATAAACCGATTCTCCTTTCACAATTATGAAGATAGAATAGCTTCATAAAGGCTTACCTAAGCCATGGTTGCATAAAAAAGAGATTTATGATATTCTTCTTCCTACTATGCTTACCAAAGGAAAAAAAACAAGAACGATAAAGGAAACGCAGCGCCATGCGGCAGACACTGGATCGCCGGAAGTGCAGATTGCTCTTCTTACAAAGAAAATCGAAGAACTTACCAAGCATCTTAAGAAGAATCTCAAAGATAAGCATTCCCGAAGAGGCCTATTACAGATGGTTGCGGATCGGAAAACACATATGACTTACCTCCAAAAAAAGGATTTGAGGAAATTCAATGCTGTTATGAAGAAGCTCGATATGAAGAAAAAAGCTGCATAAGAGCCAAAAAACGATTTTCCAATCGTTTTTTGTTTTTAATAAACGCCGGTTAATTTTTTAAAAGATACAAATATGACAGTAATCAAGCACAGTGAACAGCGCGTGGGTATTTTTATAGACGCACAGAATCTTTATCATAGCGCAAAGAATATTTATAAAGGAAAGGTAAATTTCGGACAAGTGGTGAAGGATGCGCTTGCAGACAGAATTCTCATCCGGGCAATTGCGTATGTGATCACTACAGAATCTGGCGAAGAACGCTCATTTTTCGAGGCTCTTGAAAAGATTGGGATTGAAACAAAGACAAAAAACCTTCAGATATTTGCGGGAGGAGCCAAGAAAGGGGATTGGGATGTAGGACTTGCAGTAGACGCAATAAAGCTTGCGCCGAAGCTCGACACGATTATCATCATCTCAGGAGATGGCGATTTCGTTCCCCTCGTAGAGTTCCTCAAAATGAACCAGGGGTGCCAAGTGGAAGTCGTCTCTTTCGGCAAATCATCCTCAGCGCGGCTGAAGGAGGCAGCTGACGATTTCATCGACCTTGATGGGGACCCTCGCAGATATATTTTAAGATCCAAAGGACGAACAGAGAGAAATGATAATGGAACTGCCAAACAAGCGTAATACTGGATATTTTCATGAAAAAACTGTAAACTCCGAGAAGATTCTAGTTCTTAGGAAAGGAGGTTGGACGAATGACGATCGAACGAGAACATTTTGCGCAAATAAGGCAATATATGCCGACAATCACTGACCCCAATACTGGGCTAGACGTGAAAATCGCAAATTTGCTGAAGATTCGCGAAGCATTGAGCAACGCTGAGTTTGTGCGGATAGCAACTCCACTTTATACGAAAGCAGAGGAAATATGGAAGAAAGCACAGGAACTAAGAAGCAAAAATTAATAAGGGAGCCGAAGCATTTTTGCTTTCGGCTCTTTTCATTTCATGGAAAAACACCATCAACTTGGTAAAGTTGAGCAAGCTTATCATTAATTACTGCAGTCTTTGGATAAGCAGGTTTGAAATAAAATTTTTTCAAGTCTGAAATCCGAAGAGTGCTTAAAACATGAAGACAAAAGAATATACGCTTGTGGTAGGCGGAAAAACCCTCACTGCAGAGTTTTCTGACCTTGCTGATCAAGCAAGCGGTTCGGTTATCCTGCGAATGGGAAATACTGTCGTCCTCGCAACAGCTGTTATGTCCAAAGACCCGAAGGAAAGCGCAGGCTGGTTTCCACTTACTGTCGACTATGAAGAGCGGTTTTATGCGTCAGGACAAATATTGGGGAGCAGGTTCATCAAGCGCGAAGGAAGGCCTTCCGATGAAGCGATCCTTTCCGGCCGCATCGTCGATCGCACGATTCGACCACTTTTTGATCAGCATATTCGCCACGATATACAAGTCGTTATCACGGTCCTGTCGATTGATGAGGATGACCCCGACACGCTTGCAGTCATAGGATCGTCGCTTGCTCTCGGAGTATCGCATATTCCCTGGAACGGCCCCGTTTCAGCAGTACGCGTTGGGAAACTCATGGGGGATGAGAATTTTATTTTCAACCCATCCTATGAAATGCGAGGGCGCGAGGAATATGAATTTGACATAGTCGCCTGCGGCAAGGAGGGTAATATCAATATGATTGAGGTGGGCGCGAAGGAAATCAGCGAGGAAACAATGATGAAAGCGCTCGAGTTTGCATCGCAAAGAATCGAGGAGATTCAGATATTTCAGAAAAATGTTCTCGATGAGAGAGGAAAGCCGAAGCAGGAAATTCCGAAATCAGAAGCATCGGGCGAACTCAAATCACTTTTCACCGATACGATCGGACCGAAACTTGAGGAAGCGATTTTCAGCGGACCCGGAAAAGAAATGATGGAAACGCTCGGCAAAGAATGGAAGGCGATAGCAAAAGAAATGCTGCCGGAGGAGAATTCCTCTCGTGTCTACGAATATTTCGAAGAAGAGGTGAACGACTTGCTACACAAAGAAGCGATTGAAAATAATCGAAGGCCGGACGGCCGGGGGATGGACGAGGTGCGGCCGCTTTTTGCGAAAGCGGGAGGAATTTCGCCGATACTTCATGGTTCGGGAATATTTTATCGCGGAGGCACTCATATACTTTCTGCG
>DAIPMQ010000003.1:20978-21287 GCA_036768625.1 Parcubacteria group bacterium | reverse complement strand
CCCTGGGTGCGCTCCGTATCTAAAATGACACGGTACCGACTGAAAGTCGGTGGGTTTCCCCATTCGGAGATCTCCGGATCAAAGGTTGCTAGGCACCTCCCCGAAGCTTATCGCAGCCAAACTGCGTCCTTCATCGCCTCTTAGAGCCAAGGCATCCACCATATGCTCTTAAATTTCCTATTAGGAAATTTGTATCCCGCCATCTTTGCAATCCACCCGCTTGCTTCATGCAAAGACTTTGTCCATCCGGAAATTCCGGACAGACACGTTTTATCCTGCTATATGAAATCAATTCACATAACATTTCTT
>DAIPMQ010000003.1:0-20968 GCA_036768625.1 Parcubacteria group bacterium | reverse complement strand
TTCTAATGCCTCACCTCACCTCCGGCTTGAAAAGACCCAGTTGGGAAATTGGCCGTGATGAGAATGACCGAGCATCATTCCTTTGGGAATCCATATCGATTTGTCTTTGATGCAAATATAGAATTTCTATATTAATCTCCAACTTCGCGATATGGTGCTCGGTGTTTTTCAAATTGCTGTCGTTCAGTAATTTTTTATCTTCTGCACCCGCGCGAATCTCTGTGATTGATTCTGAGAGACTCGCGCTGGCAAAGAAATAAAAGAAGAAAACCGCCCTTTTCGGCGGTTTTAGATAAAAACCAAAAATGGGCTGTTTATCTAAAACCGCTCTTTAAAATTGATTTTATTATTCATAAGCAACGGGTATTAGTATAGCGAAAGCACTTTTTTTGTCAAACAAAAGCTTAAAGGCTTCGATATTTCCTTCCAGAAAAGTTTTCGAGTGAAGTAAAATTGAGAAAATCGAGCTTTTTGGGCATAAAAAAGCCCGTTGTGTCCCGGGCTGTGATTGCCAACATGCTCTCTATTCATACCATCAGGCATCCTTTTCCAGGACCCCTCGGATTGACCAAGGCGGTTACCATCTGGCATCCATATGAGGGACCCATCCGATGACGCTTGAGCATTGTATAGTACGCAGACTTTGTATCTTTTCAGGTTGTGATGGTCGAAACTCTCGGCGAATTGCGCCGCGTTGCAGCATTATCCCGCTGAATGCCATTTAACACGAGCATATCGTCGGGTGCTTCATCCACTTTTTTGTCGAGGTTAGCAATTTCGACCGGATGCGGAAGACCCCGAAAAACTACTCTTGTTCCCTCGTCCCGGTGAAAATAGACATATCTCGATGTGCCCTTGGTTCTTTTGAAATCAGACGAAAGAGTATACCTGTAAAGTTCGCTCTTAATCGTCTCTTGCAGATCGTTTAACTGAAATCGGAGAGCATTTTTCTCCTTTACAAGCGCCTGGATTCCCACCGCATCATACTTCTCCCCTTCCACCACCAGCATTTTGTTCTGCCGTGGCCTCATTACCTTAAGCGCTACGAGGCTTAGAAGTGCGAGAATGATGAGGATGATCGTCCTCAAATCGAAAAGCCAGCTCAGAAAGCTTAGACGGCCAGCTTTCTTCAATTTCTCGTCAAGTATTGTCTTTTCCGCGCTGAGAATTTCAATTTCATGCTGTTTTTTGCTGAGTTCAGCATTGAGCTCGGAAATACGGACATTAAGCTTGTCCACATCTATTTGGGAAATATCGCTTCCGAAATCTGGAATTTTATAGGCAAAGCCTTTTCCAAGATGCCTGAAAGATTTTTCTCCCTGCTTGGGGTCGAGCCCACTTTCTTTTGCTACTGTGTTGCGAAATTCCTTAAACGATGCGAAGTGCCCCACATACGGAGCGGCTATATTCCAAAGGTGCGTACCGGGACCATTTTCAATCCCGATTACTTTTGCAGAGGCACTCTGAAAGCCGGCAACCATGCACATGATGATACATATGACCATCCGTACAAACTGCTTCATTGTTTACTCCTTTCTTGCGAATTGGATAAAGATCATCTCCTTGTTTAAGTATAGAGAACAAGATGTGCTTGAAATGAAAAAGCCTGCAGGCATCGTACCTGCAGGCTTTATAAAGATTCTCCTCACCTAAGCTTCTTAATCCTTCATAAATGTCTCGTTTCGCGTTTTCTCGATAAAGTTCCGAGCCGCATCCTGGCCGCCCAGGCCGAATGAAAGGCCCAGCGCAAGCGAGAGCGCCACCACGAAGCCAGTAAACAGCGTATGAATGAAATCCGATGCGATGCCGAGCTGGGAGAGAGCTACAAGAATTGCAAACACCCAAATCGCCCATTTAGTGACATTGCCCAAGAGATGCGCCGTTCGAACTTCGGCTGTGCGAGACGATGTGGTGACCACTTTCTGCATAAAGTCGCCTAGGACTCCGGCCACAAGGAGAATTAGTACTGCCACAATAACTTGCGGCAAATAGTAGAGCACCACTTGCTGGAGGAAGATCGTAACCTGCGTAAGCCCAAGCGTAGATAGAGCAGGTATAAGAAAAACAATGATGATAAACCATTTGATAAGGCCGCCCAAAAACTTGCCTGTGTTTAAGTTGATCCCTCCTCTCTTTACGATTTCTTCAAGGCCCGCCCTTCGAAGACCTTCATCGAGCTTGATTGATCGCACAATACGGTCAACAATTCTCCCCACCAGAGAACCAAGCGCCCAGCCAAGCACAATGATAAGTATTGCAATAAGAAGATTCGGCAAGAACACCGCTACTGCAGTTCCGAGATTCTGAAAGGAGTTCGTCAGTACTTCACTCCATGTATTGATGATCATATGTTTGTAGCGTTATGAAGCACGCTGCTTCATTGCTTGATTACATAATAAAATGTATAAAACTGCCCTTTGAGCCATATGTGGCCTATGACTATATAATATCATGCCAATGAAGCCGCAATGAAAAGATTTGGTGCGAAAAAATGCTCTAGCTTCGCTTTCCAATCCCAATTTTATCAATAATTTTTTCGTGCTGGTAATCGAGTATGTCTCTAATGAGCATGTCGCGCATGCTGAGCCTGTACGTGAAATCTGGAGTTTCAAATGCGGCATAGTTTATCTCTTTTCCAAGTTCTGCTTCAATGGTCTTTATCACCGAATCGATCTGCTTGCGCTTGAGATTATCGCCGACGATAAGCATATCAACACGGCTATCGCTGTCGTGAATAAACACTCCAGCTAATATCACGAGCTTTATCTTTCCGCAACGATTGAGCTTTCGAAGTATTTCCTTATGCTTCACCATATCGGTATTGATGAGAAAATTCTGGAGAAGCGCGATGTAAGGAAATCGAGGATCGAGCAAATACCCGACAATGCGTTTTCGAACAACTTTCTTTCTGCCTTTCGCAGGCTTGATTTCTGACGAGCTGGTTCGCTTCTTTACAAAACCGATCTTTTCGAGAAGGATAAGCTCCTTTCTAACACTCGAGCCTCTTACATCAAGCATTTTTGCAACCGCACTTGGAGAATACGTTGAAGTTGGGTTAAAAAGATACATCCGCATGATCTTCACCTTTGCCGCACTGCCGAAAAGTTTATCGAGAATTTCCATGAGATAGCCATTTAGTGAATATTTGTAGGCCCATTGTAGCAGGCGGAGGTGGTTTTACAAGGTATTTGCTTTTTATTTTAACATGTGATCTAATAAGAAAAGAGGTTTCATTATGCTGACAATAAATGAACTCAAGAAGTTTGCCGGCGACACCCTTCCAATGTTCAAAGGAAAAGTGTACCTAGTAGTTGGAAGACAGATCGAATTGGTGCACATTCCTTCTGGAAACATCGTCCATCTCAGAAGGATCTATGAGAACGGCAGAATCACAGTGGACGAAATGCAGTTTGTTCATCCGATCTCAAATTTCAAGCTCCACGAAAAAAGCGGGTGACCCCGCTTTTTCCTTTTTAATATTTACAAAAACACGACCTGAGAAGGTTGATGTTTTTGTAAATCTTTATGGAGTAATCTTGTCACGAATAATTTCCTCGCCAGTCGCTCGGAAATTTCCGCGACCCCGGCTCGGTATCGCTCGTTGGTACTCGCGATGTACCTCCTCCCGAAAAATCACCTCAAATAAATCCCTTATTTGAGGGTGATTTTTCCACCCGCTTCTTCGATGCGCTTCTTGAGCTCGTCTGCTTCCTCCTTCTTCATGCCCTCTTTGAGCATTGCCGGAGCACCATCAACAAGATCTTTGGCTTCCTTAAGACCAAGAGCCAAAACCTCCTTCACCACCTTGATAACGGCGATCTTCTGGGCTCCAGCATCCGTGAGCTCAACATTGAATGATGTTTTCTCCTCTGCTGCCGCGCCTCCAGCGCCACCGGTCGGAGCCGCTGCGACTGCCGCTGCGGAAACGCCGAACTTCTTCTCGAACACCTTTACGAGTTCATTCAAATCGAGAACGGACATCTTTTCGATCTCCTCAACGATAGATTTGAATTTTGCAGGGACCTCTACGGTCTCCTCTGCTGTGTTTGTTGTTTCGTCTGCCATTTTTAGTAATTTAGTAGTTAGTAATTAGTAGGTAGAATAAGACTAGGCCTTCTTCCCCGCAATCTGATCCAACGCAATAACCATCCTCTGAATCGGTGAATTGATGATATTCACGAACATTCCGCGCAACGTTTGCATTGAAGGGATCGAGGCTATCTCGGTCATCTCCTCCTTACTCTTATACATTCCGTCGAATACCCCGCCAATGATCGTAACCTTATCCTGGAATTTCTTCTGGAACGTGTAGACCTCACGTGCTGGAGCAATGAGGTCTTCTCCATATGCAACAGCAAGTTCACCAACAATCTCCGGCTGAGTTCCCTTTAATCCTGATTCATCGAGAGCCTTTTTGGTGAGAGTCTGTTTTGCAACAGTGTACGTCACACCTTGTGCTTTTAAATCTCTTCGAAGCTGCGTCGTGTCTGTTACATTCAATCCTTTGAAGTTCACGAATACGATTGATTTCGATTTGCTTACTGCGCCTTTGAGGCTTTCAAGCACCTCTTTCTTCTTTTCTCTTGATACTGGCATGTGAGTGATTTTAACGAGCAAAGCGACCGAGCAGCACTTTAAAATATCCACGAGTCTTACACATTTAAATATATTGCTCTCAAACTATATATAAATTTATAGACTAAATGTTAAAATGGCGCTTCAATCGTTACATTCGTTTTTTTCTAAAAAAATCGACCTTTTATAAAAAGGCCGCAGAAATCTATTCATTACGAATAGTTGAGTGCGTTTGACCTCGAGAGGAAATTAAGAGATTGTCGCTGTCACACGTGAAAGTCTTCTGACTTTCCTTGCGATTGGGTCCTACCCTAATCTCACCCCTTGTCTTTGGCCTTTGTGAAAACAGTATACTTTGCACTCATTAGTTGTCAACAGGTTATTAACTGGCCGGACGGACATGGGTGGAGTATTATCTTTAAGTAACGTTCTTTAATTCCAAGGAGCATAAGATGCCCGAAAACTTTCGGATCGAGTGTCGAAGGTGCGAAACACAACACAAACCTGAAGCTCTCATTCAAAAACATTTGATCTGCCCCTGCTGCGGAGCAGACCTGACCGACGAACTCACGAAGTTTGCAAAGCTCATTATCCGTCAAAAACAAGGACGGCCTCTGAAGCAGAGTAATGCTCCTGAACGCGAAGCCATGGCAGCTGCATTTTAAGAGAGGAGCCTAGGCTCCTCTCTTTTTTACAATCCTCTCGTCCGATCCAATATCTCTTTTTTCTCTTCCGTCGCGATCTTGCTCCGTGTTATAAGCAGGTCTGAAGAAACTTCAATGACTGAAGCAAGCCCTGCAAGCGCGAGGACATAGATGAGGTACATAAATTGCGGAAAAAGAAAATAAAGAAAGATTACAAAATAGGACACCCAGATACCAAGGCACCACGGACAATTGAAAAGATCGTGGAGACTTCGCTCGAATCCTTTCTCGGGCTTCGAACGCTCGATCCATTTTTCTCCATTCTCCTCAAACGTCCGCTTGTGGACAAACATATCGCGCACAACTCGCATTATAAGATCATGCTGGAGAAGGCGCACCAATCTATACCCGGCTACGATGAGAATAAGAAAATCATAAACAGGAATATAGTGCGGGATTGCACCGAGTTTCTTGTGTAAGGCAAACATAGCTACCCCTAACAGCCCGATAAATATAATTATAGTAACGCCGTAACGCCTGTTCTGGTCATCAAATTTTGAAAGCGGTTCCATTTTCGTAAGTGAACCTCATAGAAGTGAAGAAAATCTAAAGCTCTGCGCTTTGCCCGCAGGAACGGCAGCAGCCTACTGCCCTGCTCCTGCCTGCATCGAGGCATTCACACCCTGCATCTCCACCTCGTAATAGCCGATTGCCATAAGTACAATAAAGCCCAGAGAAAGCATTCCTGCAAAGCCCAGTACGAATTTGAAAAAGGTTTTGTCAAAATACTTAAACATATATTGATTATACAGCTCGCTTCTTACTTCTACTCCTCTTATCCACATATAACAAAAAACCACCCCAAAGGGTGGTTTTTTGTTAATCAGCTCTTAATTAGATTATCGCCGATTCTCTTAAGCTAAATTAGCTATGAAGAGAAACAGGGGATGTCTGGAAGGCGCTGGTTGTTGTGGCTGTTGAAGCAGTGACAGCTGCCGTCGTCGTACCAAACTTAATATAATTAAGGTTAGCATAGACATATGCACTTGCACCAGTTGCTGTAATCGAAACAGTCACATTCTTAGTCTGGCCGCTGTGAATGACATACCCAACACCGGTCGAAACATCAGCATCTGATGTAAGGATTGATGAAGTTGTGCCAGTTGTTGCGCCCGTAAGGGTATAGCCATACGAAGCTGTGGATGTGCCAAGATAGATATCCTGACCAAATGATGTTACTGGAACAACGAAGGTAAACGTACCCTGCTGAGTGCCAGTTGTTCCGACCGAAGATACAGTCGAGCTCATAGTAGGATTACCGAGGCTCAAACCGATTGTACGGAAGGAAATTGCATTTCCTGTTACTGAACCAGTAACAGTTGTTTGGTCTCCAGAAACATTAGTTGCATCCCATGTACCTGATGTTCCAATCGAGAGTGCTACTGAAGAACTCTCTGGAACTGTAACGCCATCAATATTATTGATGTCAGCCTGAACACTGAAATTCTGTGTCGTGCCTGCTGGAATTTTTACATTCAGATTCTTGAATGTGAAAGTGCTCGAAGCACCTGCTGCAATCGTCTCAGTATCAAGAAGCGTCGAGCCCTGATAGAGTTTGAAGCTGCGAACAAGATTCGAAACCGTTGTGCTTGTTGTAGCAACAGTAGCAGGAATCGTGTAGACATTCACATCAGAATCCTTCGCTTGAAGGGTAAAAGTCGTGAGGAGTACACCCGAAGTCTGGCTGTATGTAGTTCCTTGTACAGTACTTACAAGAGGATTGCTTGCTCCGGTTGAAACTGTCAAACTTCCTATTGTACTGTTTGAAATAGTCACAGTTGCTTGATTTCCAGCTGTAGCAGAAGAATATTGCTGAAGTCCTCTAGCGTCAGTCGAGCGAACACCTTGACCAGTTAAATTAACTGCCCAAGTTGCTGTTGCTCCAGAACCTCCGATATTGCTATCGCTAATCGCATTCTGAGTTGAAACCATTAGATAGTAATCAGCAGTATTGCCCATTTTTACAACGTTGTTCACATTGTCGAAGCGCAGGCGATATATCTGATTTCCGTTTGAAGCTGTTCCATCCTGGCTCCAGTTGTTCATGTCTGTCATGTCAACCGTTGCAACAGTCTGGCTGCCGTTCATGAGGGTCGCTGTCTTGAATATGTTCCAAGGACGAGTCGAGCCTGTTGTGTCGTTAAGATAGAAATCATAATCAACGCGATTAACAGCGAGATCCGATCCTCCTGCCTTAAATTCAAAACCATAAATGGTGTTTGAATCAGAAGCGTGAAGAGATGTACTGAGAGAACCGACAATTTTGAAGTTGTCGAGGCTTCCTTCGCCGCCCTGAAGCGCTGTTGTGCCTGTTGTCGTGGTGGTTGTCGTTCCTGTTGTTGTAGTACTACCTGTCACTGCAGCCTCTGCATTCACGCGACCGCGCGTGATAGGACCGAAGTAGCCGGAAGCAGGAGTGATTCCCGCTGCCATTTGGTACTTCATAACTGCTACCTTAGTAAGCGCTCCGAAGTATCCCCTTGCTACGCCGTTAGGCATAGTGAGGTAACCCTTCGATTCGAGCCACATCTGAAGTTTTACAACATCAGCGCCGCGGCTTCCAACTTTGAGGCTGACCATGAAGCCACCCGTTGAAGTTGTTCCACCCTGCATCGTTGCAAGCTGAGCTTGGAGCGAAGCAATCGTGGCGAGCAAGCCGGAGATCTGAGCTGTGAGGCTAGCTGTAGTGGTGGTTGTCGTCGATGTCGTTGTCTGCGCGAATGCAGCAGTTGTCATCGAGAGAGCCATCGCAGCGCCTGCGGCACCAGCAACGATCTTACTCGTTATTGTCTTTGAATAAATACTCATAAATTGTTTTTATTAATAGTCGCAAGCCAATTACTTATAAAAGGCGGCCGCAACTACAATAGTTTTGTGCGCACAGTTTTACCTGCGCGCGTTCTGATAAATAAACTTTGCCATGCGATCATCGATCGACGTGATCTCATGGCCCTAACTCACCTGCAGCCGCCGTTGATCGACGCGGAAGGAGCAGGGTAAGTTGAAAGATTGGGTCTGAATTTCTTTCGTTGGCAGCCATAACGGAACAAGTAGTACGGAAATTAAACGATATTTAAATCGTTTCAAACATTTAACTCTATTTTGTTGTCAACGTGCGCCGCCGAGCAGTAAAACCATTCCTGTATGTCTGCAGTTATATCTACAGACGAAGCAGGGATGGATTAATTACATGCCTTACAAAAACAGGAAAATAAGTAATCAACCTTATTTTCCTTCGCATAATTATAGTATGCGGCTCTGCATGCCGCAAAATCTAATTGGGGATAGCTGGCTAAATATATGCATATTTCTCTTCCAGCTGCCCTCGGGCGATTATAACCTATAACACCTCTTCAGTCAAAGAAAAGTGTCCTTTAAGAGGGCTGAGCCAATGAATACCTGCTCCAGCGCCGCTCCCCTTCTTTTTTTAAGATTCCTTCTTCAATAAGCGAAAGAAGCTCGCGTTGGATCGTCTTTTCACTCACTTCCTGCATTGTAAGAGAAACATCCTTTATGGTCACCTCTCCTTTTTTGCGAATTACCGCGAGTATCGCCTCTCGTCGATGGCCTTTCTTTTCAGTTTTTTCTGCAGGCTTTCTTATTACGTTTTCAGTACTTTTCTTTTCCGCATTCTGCAGGTTTTTCTTATGTCCTTTAGAACTTTCGGCCGGATTCGGATGCTTCTGCTCAAATGCAGCAAGGTTTCTCTGCGGAAATGAATTTCCTGCTTGCGGAGCCAGTTTTCGATTCGGCGCAAAGAAAGAATGATCGATTACCAAACTGCCAGAATTCACTTCAATCACCCTTTCTCGCTCATACATATTTCCCAATTCCCTCAGTTCATCATTTAAAATACCTACATTCATCTCAGACATAAGTCCTGAATATTTAGAAATGTCCAAGAGGGAAGAAATTTCCAGAATATGCGATTTCAATCCATAGACCAGGCTATCTCTTTCAGCAGAAAATTTGTCTTTTAAATTATTAGTAAGCCCAAGCATCTCCGCGCCCAAAGCTCGAAGCTTCCACTTAAGAGGTTCAGTATCGACAAGGAGCCCTGTAACCATATATAAAGCGGTGACTACCTTTTCGCATTTCTTGAAAATAAAAGTAAATTCAGGTGCATTTAGGAAAAAATCGAGAGGCGCTTCTCCTTTATATTTATCTACATGGCTCTTATTATTTTGTCCTTTATTTTCTTCCATACCCTGTCTTATATGTCTTTTTAGATTGTCTTATACATGTCCTTTACCATAAAACAAAAGTTATGTCCATTATATATCGGACATTTATAAATGTCCATGAACGAAATTTATTAAATATCTCGCTTTTTTCATTTCACTCAAAGGAATGCTTTTTGCTCGATTAGTGCGAATTTGAGCCATGTACCCGCATATCGAGAAAAGCCATGTTAAAATAGATGCACCTTATTATTATCGAGAAAGCAAGCTTTTCACATGGCGAAGAAAAAGAAGAAAGAAATTAAGAAAGAGAAGAACCTAAAGGAACTGGAAAGCTTCCCCCTCCTTAAAGAAGAGACTATCCAGGCAGTGCTCGGAATAGTTTTCATTGTTCTCGGCATCTTTTTTCTGCTCGCAGCGCTTAATAAAGGCGGGCCGGCCGGCAATGCTATTTTTTCAAAATTAAAAGAGCTTTTGGGACTCGGCTACTATCTCCTCCCGATACTTTCGTTTATGCTATGCGCTTCTTTCTTTAAATCGCTTAAGAAAAACATCGCGCTTCTTCAGGGCATTGGCTCCGGACTCTTCTTTTTTGCAGGTCTCGGACTCATCGAAACGATTGCAGCGGGAAAAGGCGGATTTATCGGTCATATCATATCCAGACCTCTTGTCTCGCTTTTTGATGTGTATGCGACATTCATAATCCTTTTTGCGATCTTTGTGATATCAATTCTTGTCATGTTTGATATCGGCATAAGCGCCTCGGGCCTAATGTTTTGGAAAAAACAGCCTCTCCTGGACGAAAACGGCAATCCGATACAGGCGCCATTACCTCCTGCAGAACAGATCAAGCCGGATGCGCAGCCGAAGCTTTCGGGCATGGGCATGGGCAAAAAAGAAGATGGACCATTAGAGCAGCCAAAAGAAAAGAAGAAGGAGATCGGCGATGCGCCAGATTTCAAAATTCAACCGCAGCGGCTTGGACTTAAAGACTTTGTTCCTCCGCCTGTGAGCCTTCTTGAAAATGATAAGGGCAAACCGGGAGTTGGAGACATAAAAGCAAATGCGAATATCATCAAGCGAACTCTTCAAAATTTCGGCATTATCGTCGAAATGGATGAAATAACAATCGGCCCATCAGTCACCCGTTATGAATTCAAGCCGGCAGAAGGGGTCAAGCTTTCAAAAATCCTCGGGCTGCAAAATAATCTCGAGCTCGGACTCGCAGCATCCCCTATCCGCATCGAAGCTCCCATCCCCGGCAAATCACTTGTCGGAATAGAAGTGCCAAACACATCAAAAGCTACTGTGGGATTGGGCAACCTTCTTTCAAACGAGGAATTCCAAAAATCTGGAAAACCGCTCCTGATATCTCTCGGCAAAGGAATATCAGGAGAATCGCATTATGCAAACCTCGCCAAGATGCCCCACCTCCTTATTGCGGGCGCAACGGGCTCAGGAAAATCTGTCACTATCCATACGCTCATCACTTCGCTCCTCTTCCGCAATTCTCCTGAGAATCTCAAGTTCATCATGGTCGACCCGAAGCGGGTCGAACTCACTTTGTACAACCAAATACCCCACCTTTTAACTCCTGTCATTACTGAACCCAAAAAATCAATTCTTGCGCTTAAATGGGCGGCAAAAGAAATGGATCGCCGCTACGACCTTCTTGGCAAGCATCAAGTCCGAGATATCGAGTCCTATCACAAAAATATTCTTGAGCCAGAACTCGCCAAACTCAAGAAAAAAGGCGGCGAATTGGAGGAGGGTGAATCGCTTCCTGAAATAATGCCGTACATTGTCATAGTCATTGACGAGCTCGCGGACATCATGCATGCCTATCCACGCGAGCTTGAAGCTGCCATCGTACGACTTGCTCAAATGAGCCGTGCCGTGGGCATTCACCTCATCATCGCCACGCAAAGGCCGTCAGTGAACGTCATAACCGGCCTCATCAAAGCAAACGTTCCAGCCCGCATCGCTTTGCAGGTGGTCTCAAACATCGATTCCCGCACTATTCTCGATACCGGAGGCGCCGAAAAACTTCTCGGAGCCGGCGACATGCTCTTCATGTCAGGAGATATGTCGAAACCGGTACGAGTGCAATCAGCGTTCATTTCGGAAACCGAACTCAAAAAGGTAGTGAAATATTTGGTAGATAATTATCGCGATGAATTGCCGGTACAAATTAATCTCGATGGAGAAGTAGGCAAGAATGCAATTTTTGATTCTTCGATCGACGGAGAAGGAGGAGATGACGATGATTTATACGAGGAAGCGCGCCAGATCGTTCTTGACTCCGGCAAAGCCTCCACATCCTATCTTCAGCGCAAGCTTCGGGTGGGTTACGCGCGGGCAGCGCGGCTTATCGATATTCTTGAAGAGCGCGGAGTTGTCGGACCCGGTTCTGGTGCAAAACCCCGCACAGTGATCGGGGCTAAAGAAGCATCGGAATTCGGAAGCGAAGAAGAATCTGAAGAATAGACATGAAAATGATATGAAGAAATCGACAAAAAGAGTATACTAAAACAAATGAGCTACACACCGAAATTCATTCTTAAGGCATCATCGATCGCACTTATATGCGGATTTATCACAGGATATAGCTATTTTCAGGCTCAGAACCTTATGAAAGGGCCTATTATAACTCTCTTGAAACCGCAGGCCGGACAGGCAGGTGATGTGACAAAAATACATGGCGAAGCAAAGAACATAGCCTCAATCACCTTCAATGGCCGCCAAATTTTTACAGATAAAAATGGAAATTGGAGCGAGGAATTTGTTCTCTCAGATGGATATAATATAATCAAGATTGCCGCAAAAGATAAATTTGGCAGAAGCACTGAAAAAATAATCGAGCTTGTCTATGCTAAGGCTCTGACCGGCAATACATTATCAATGATCACCACGAAAAATAATGGCAAAACGGACTAAGCAACCAAAAGCGGAATTGGAAACGCGCGAGGAAAACGGAAAAGGAGAGACTGTAAAAGAGCATGGAACAAATTTGCAGAATACTCTTAAAGAACTTCAGAATAAATTTGGCGACGAAGCGATCATGATGCTCGGTGAAAAGCCTAAAGTGGGCGTTGACGCAATCCCCACAGGGTCTATAGGACTTGATGCTGCTCTCGGAGTCGGTGGCGTCCCGCGCGGAAGAATAATAGAAATATTTGGGCCTGAATCCTCAGGAAAAACCACTCTTGCCCTTCATATCGTGGCTGAAGCCCAGAAAAAAGGCGGCATTTGCGCGTATATCGACGCGGAGCATGCAATGGATCCGGAATACGCAAAAAAGCTCGGCGTAAAAATTGATGAACTTCTCATTTCACAGCCTGATACGGGAGAGCAGGCCCTGGAAATCACCGAAAGCCTTGTGCGCTCCGGAAAGCTTGATGTAGTGGTGATCGACTCTGTCGCCGCACTCACGCCGAAAGACGAGATCGAGGGAGAAATGGGAGCGCATCATGTCGGCAAACAGGCTCGCCTCATGAGCCAAGCACTGAGAAAGCTTACTGCAATTGTCGCAAAATCAAAGACGGTCGTCATATTCATTAACCAGATCCGCATGCAGATCGGCGTAATGTTCGGAAACCCCGAAACGACTCCGGGTGGCAAGGCTCTCAAATTCTACACTTCTGTTCGCCTCGACATCAGAAGAATCGCTCAGATCAAGAAAGGTGATGAAGTAATGGGCGGCCGCGTACGTGTAAAAGTCGTCAAGAACAAAGTCGCTCCTCCCTTCAAACAGACCGAATTCGATCTTATGTACAACGAGGGTATTTCCCGCGAAGGAGAAATTATCGCCTTGGGCGAAAAAATGGGACTTCTCACTAAGTCCGGCACTGCATACAAATACGAAAATGAAAGCATCGGACGAGGTTACGATGCAACTCGGCAATATCTGCGAGAAAATCCGAAAGTTGCTGACAAGATCCTTGGCGAGATAAGGAAAGGGCTTAAAGAAATTTAATAAATAAAGAAAGAACGGTTGCAAGACGTTCTTTCTTTTTGCCTTAATTTTCGATTCCCTCTTTAAAGCTAGTGTGTTAGACTGTCAAACGTTACAAATTCGTAGGAATTTTTTATGCTTGAATACAACGAAATTAAAGAAGGAAAAATAATCGTTATGGACGGAGAGCCGTGGGAAGTTTTGACCTCTCATGTCTTCCGTAAACAGCAAAGGAAACCAGTGAACGCAGCCAAGCTTAGAAATCTCATCAGCGGCCGCGTCACGGAAAGGTCATTCCATGTATCGGAAAAGGCAGAAGAAGCGCCTATCGAAACAAAAGATATCAAATACCTTTATACCAATAAGAACGAATGGTGGTTTTGCGAGGCGCAAAATCCCTCCGAGCGCTTCAAGCTTGAAGCGGTGCAAGTCGGTCCGGGAGGACGCTTTCTTAAGCAAAATTCTGTCATACAAGCTATTGTTTATGACGATAAAATAATAGGCGTTAAGCTTCCCATCAAGGTGGAACTCAAGGTCATCGAGGCGCATCCGGCCGTAAAGGGCAATACCGCCCAAGGTGGCACCAAAACTGTTAAGGTAGAAACAGGCGCCGAGCTCAATGTACCCATGTTCGTTAAGGAAGGCGATATCATTCGCATCAATACCGAAACTGGTGAATATGGGGAGAGATTAGGGAATAGTTTTTAAAAGTAAGTAGTTGGCAGTGAGTAGAAAAGAAGAATCGCGGTTCGGGCCTGTGACCCGCACCGCGGATTTCTTTAAATCATAGACAGACAACGTCGCTTTCACCTGCAGGACGATATAATTCCTCAGGTAATTCATATTTCGAGAGATCTACAACAAACTGTCGGAAGTATGCTTTGCTTCCAATTATGGGGTGCGCTTCCCACAGCAAGAACTCATGAATTAAGTAATCTGTGGAATCTTTTGCCACCGGTTTCAATCCGAGATTCGCCGTAGCAAAAAGTGAGACCGTAAACCATTTCCCTTCGCCACATAGCTTAGCGGCTTCTTGTTGAGCCTGTTCGATCGCTTCCCTTAAAGTTGAGCCATAAAGCGAAATCTCGATTTGTGACTGAACATTGTTTCCAGAGTCAATTACCCCACGTATAAGCAACATTTCAAATCCTTTCTGCACTAAGATTACTCACTTTCGAAGTAAAGTCAAAAAAACAACCTTAACTGATTTTAAGTCACAGAACTTTCAGATTTGAGCGCAGTTTTAGGAAGAATTGAGGAGCGAGCCGAGCCGTATTCATATACGGTGAGGAGAGAACCGGAAATTCTGACGACAAAATGCGCCAAATATGGAAGTTTTACCTTGCAATATAGGGAAGCAGCGCCATAAACCGAGCCCTCTTAACTGCAATATCAAGCTTGCGCTGATGCTTAGCATCAACGCCAGTGCGCTTCTTCGCCTGCACGCGAGCATGCGGCGTCAAAAACTTCTTAAGGAGCTCAGTATCCTTGTAGTCGATGTATTGAATATTATTTTGTGCGAAATATGATTGTTTTGCCATATCGTTTAAGTTGTATCTTTATACAGGATTTTTATTTAAATATCAATAGAAGAAAACCTTTAAATCGTTGGATTCGGATGCAGTCCGAGACGCGGGCGAATGTGCGCCCGAGCCGTATTCGTATATGGTGAGCAGCACATTCTAGCAAGGAACGAAGGAATGCGCCGAATCCAACGATTTAAAAGGGGATTTCGTCAGGGTTAATTTCGTTTGGGTAATCTATCGGTCCTTCCTCTTCTTCTTCGGGAACTGAGGCTTTGCTACCGCCTTGAGCCGCGCCCCCGAAGCTTCTCGACGGCGCTCCGCCTGCTGAAGCTCCACCGCCAAAACTGCCGCCACCTTCTCCTTGAGGCCTCGGACCGAACTGGACGCGCTCTGCGATTATCTCAGTGCGATATTTCTTGGTGCCATCTTGAGCATCCCAGCTTCGAGTCTGCATTCTCCCCTCGATCAAAGCCGAACTTCCCTTCTTAAGATAGCGAGCTACCGTTTCAGCCTGCTTTCCAAATACGACAATGTTGTGGTAATCAGCAGATTCCTGCTTAGCGCCATTCTTATCGCGCCACACCCTGTTCGTAGCAACGCTAAAGCTCGTTACCTGAATTCCAGAAGGAAGAGATTTGAGTTCCGGATCCTTTGTTAGATTTCCAATAAGAATTGCCTTGTTGAGATACATATTTATTCTGCTATGAGACTATCTATCGATTGGCTTATCTTTTCTTCGTCTTCTTTGGTGATAACCTCTTTCGGCTCCGGCTCTCCTTCTTTATCCTCATCCTTCTTATAAGCCGGCTTAATGAAGCTCATCGTGCTTTCGCGGACTGTTTCAATTAGTATATGCCTCAAGACATGAGTATTCTTTTTAAAAGCATTGTTAATTTCCCCGATTGATTCCGGAGAAACCTCAAACTTTACCCATCCGAAATAGGCTTGCTCGAAATGGTGCTTTTTGCCCTCTACAGTCTTAGAGATTTCATACGCAAGCGGCCTTAATTTCGGGAATTCTTCTGAGATAAAAAGCCCTCCTTTGGATTCGATCGCCCCCTTGAGATTTCCGACTTCTGCAGGGAGCTGCTCTTCTGCAAGAAGAGGCAGCAAATGATACCCCACTTCGTAAACCTTCAAAGCGCTTTCGTCCTTATTTTCTGTAGCTTCTGTAATTTCCATGCCAGTCAGATTAACATATGAATTATAGGCTTGCAAGCAATTTATCTAAGCCAAAAGCTAGAAAAGCATTCCCCACCAGGGCTTTTTTGATACTCTCTTCATCCTCCCCTCGAATAGCGGCGATCCGCTTTGCAACTTCCCGAACATAGAGAGGCTCATTGCGACGGCCTCTCCAGGGCACCGCTGAGGCAAAAGGAGCATCGGTTTCAGCCATGAGCGCTTCAAGCGGCGCAAAACGGATAACCTCATCATACGAAGTGGAAAATGTGATCGGGCCGTCAAACGATAGCGTAAAGCCAAGATCAAGGAATTTTTTCGCATCCTCGAGTGTCCCAGCGAAAAAGTGCATGTTGGCACGGACTTTTTCGCCATGTTGGCGATGATAAGCTGCCAAAATATCATAAATATCGGCGTAGGCAGCCCGCCCATGGATCATGAGCGGCAGACCAAGCTCAAGAGCCGCTTCAATATGGGTCACAAACACATCGCGCTGTCTTTTCTTTTCTGATGCATCAGCTGCATCAATGCGAAAATAATCCAACCCGCATTCCCCAATTGCCACAACTTTCGAGTTCGATTTTGCAAACTCGACAATGCGCTCCTTAGTCATTGTTTCTCCATGGGTCGGATGCACTCCGACTGTTGCGAACATTCCCTCATTCTCTTGTGCGAGCTTGATTGCCGATTGTGATGTCAAGTCATCAACTCCCACCGTTATTGTCCATATATTGTTCTCCTTCATACGATAAATAGCCTCATCGCGATCTGTATCGAAGTCTTTGAAATTGAGGTGGGAGTGAATGTCGAAGTACTCTGGCATTAGTCTTTGCGCATAAACAACGGCTTCTCAGGCATTTTGTTTGAATCGATAGCGGCAAAAATTGCTGCTGAGGTTTCCGGCATAAAGGGCTCTAAAAGTTTGCCGATCGAATATACCTGCTGAACAAGGCCGCCGATGATCTCCTTGGCCTGCAGAGGAAAGTCTTTGACGAGCTTGAAAGGCTGGAGCTCTTGGATCGTTTTATCGACTTCTCCGATTCGTGCCCAGATAATATTGGCTGCTTCCTGAATATTAAAGTTTTCGAATGCTTTTTTGTAATCCGCCGAAAACCCCTCATCCCGCGCTTCGATCGGAGCATCGAGATTCGTCTCAGCCATTTTCATAACCCTATTCACGAGGTTGCCGAGGCCGTTCGCAAGATTGGCATTGTATGACTCCTTAAATTTATCCATTGTCATATCGCTGTCCTCAAAGGGCGAAAGCTCGCGCAGGCAATAGTAGCGAAACGCGTCTGTTCCGTATTCCGCAACCACATCATAAGGATTGATTACATTCCCCAGACTTTTAGACATTTTCGTTCCCCCGCTCGTGATAAAACCTTCAACAACAATGCGTTTTGTTGGCGGAAGACCGGCGGCCATAAGCATTGCCTGCCACATTGCCGATTGCTGTCGAAGATTATCCTTGCCGGCATATTGAACAGTTTCCCCTTGCTTCCAGTAGGCTTCAAATTTTTCAAGATTATCCGGCCAGCCAAGCGTAGAGATGTAATTTACAAGCGCATCGAACCAGACATACATGACATGGGCTTCGTCATCCGGTACCGGCACTCCCCAACTCATTTTTTCTTTCAGACGCGAAATGCTGAAATCTTCCAATCCCCGCTTTACGAACTTTCGTATTTCATTAAAACGGGATTCCGGCACCACAAAACCAGGATGAGCATCGTAGAATTCAAGGAGTTTTCCTTGAAACTCCGACCATTTGAAGAAATAATTCTCCTCGTCGATAAGTTCGATTTCCAAATTCGGATGCAAGAGGCACCGGCCATTTTCATCAAGCTCCGACTCGGTCTTTTCGAGTTCGCAGCCGACACAATATTTAATTTTATACGGTTTTTTATAAATAAAACCATTCGCATCGCATACTTTCCAGAATTCCTGCGCAGCTTTCATATGATAAGCATCAGTGGTGCGGATAAAATGGACATCATCGAGTATTCCAAGCGCCTCCTTGAGCCCGCGGAACTTTGCAGCGTATTCGTCGACGTATTCCTGAGTGCCTCTGCTTTGCTCTTCGGCCTTCTGCTGGATCTTCTGGCCGTGCTCGTCGGTGCCCGTGTTGAAAAAAACATCATAGCCCTGTTGCTTCTTGAAGCGTGCGATCGCATCCGCGCGAATGAGTTCCATCGCGAATCCGACATGCGGGTCGGAATTGACGTACGGGAGGGTCGTCGTTATATAGAAATACTTTTTCTCCTTATTCATTGGGGAATGTTACTGAGGAAGAGTGCTTTCGTCAATTTCAGACGGCTGGATGTTGTCATTCATTACCTCCATGAGCACTGCAGCCACAGGAACTGAAATAACAATGCCCAAGAAACCGAACAGCTCGCCGCCGGCAAGAAGAGCGATGATCGAAACAAGCGGCGGAACGCCCACCACTTTCTTTACGACAAGAGGATAGACGATGTGGTTTTCAAGCTGCTGCACAAGAGTGTAAAAAATCAAAATGACAAAGCCGAAGGTAAGGCCGCCGGAAGAGATTGCCAGAAGTATCCCTGGAATGCCGGCTATGATGGGGCCGATGACGGGAATTATCTCAAAAAAGGCTGCGAAGAATGCCAAAAGAAGCGCATGGGGCAAGCCAAATGCAAGCAGGCCTACATAATCAACGATAAAAATAACCGCAGCGAGAATAAGCTGCCCTTGCATCCAGCGTCCGATCTTTATCTCGGACCTATCCCAGAGCGACAGTACGTATTTTCGATTTGTCGCAGGCGTTATGGCGGCAAGAAAATGCGAGATGCCCTTTTCCTGCACAGCAAGATAAATCGAAATGACAATAATAAGAAGGAAATTGAATACCCCTCCGAACACAGTGGAAAGAGTCGAGAAGAATCCTTGCGAAAGCCCGGTAACAGCGCTATTCAATTGATCTACGACGCTTTGAGTAAAGTTAAGAGTGCTGCCTGTGGACGAAACAGCGCCGAATTTGCCAGCTGTGCCCAGTAATTCTGCAGAATGAACATAGTTCGGCAAAGATTGCGTAAAGCTGATTGCTTCGCCTATGAGAGGGATCACCAGAAAATAGAACATGATCGCCAGAAGCAGTGCGAGAATAAGATATTGAAGAATAACCGCAGCGACGCGGGGCACGCTATGCTTCATGAACCATTTGGTTCCAGGCTCGATAGCAGATGCGATTACGACTGCCACGAGCACAATGATTACAATGCCGCGAAGATAGAAAAAAGCGGCGCACAAGGCGAACACCGCGATCACCTTGAAGATCGCAGAAGCGCTGATGTCATGAATGATGCGCTTAGAAGATTCGGGCATGGCCTAATAATAGTAAATTGATGAGGAAAGAGCAAAGGACGCTCGGATTCGACCACCGTAAAAGACTCGGAAAAATAAGAAGACTTGTTTTACAAAAAATCTGATCTTTTTAGAACTTCAACAATTTCTTTATTATCTTCTCATTCTTATATCTGCCGATAAGAGCAAAGTTGAGTTTTTTATCGATAAAAAGCTGCTTGGCGACCGCTCGAATATCGTGCGCTGTCACCGCATTGAGCTCTTTTGCAATATCTATAGGTTTTTTTATTTCCCGATGGAGTATCTCTTGACCGCCATAATAGCTCGCCCATTCATCAGTAGACTCGAGTCCAAGCGCCATCTGACCAGCATAATAATCCTTGGCTTTTTTGAGCTCTTCGTCTGAAACGAGCTCGAATTTTAATTTCCTGAGTTCATTCATGACCGCGTCCGCTACTTCCGGCACTCGATTGTTATCAATTCCTGCATAGATAGTAAAATCGCCATGATCGGTTCTAAGCGTCGGGTATGAATAGACATAATATGCCACTCCCATTTCATCGCGGATTTTCTGAAAAAGCCTCGAACTCATGCCGCCGCTTAACACAACATTAAGCATTCGGAGCGCCATCGCTCTTTTATCGAAAAGCGAAAATGCTCTTACCCCTATCGCTATATGCGTCTGTTCTGATTCCTTGCGTCTGAAGCGAATACCAGGTTCCGACTGCTTTTCTTTTACCTTGGGCGCAGTTCCCTTCTTTGCAATACTTATATCGGCAAACTTTTCCGCAACATCTTTGAAAGCCTGCTTTTCCTCAAAGCATCCCGCGATTATTAGCGTGGTGCCGCTTGCAACATACTGCCTTGAACGATAATCGAAAATATCATCGCGCTTGAGCATCTGAACAGACTCTTTCGTTCCTAAAATCGTACGGCCAACCGGCTGATCGCCATACAGAAGTTCATCCAAAACATTCGGAAGCAAGTCTGCCGGCTGATCTTCATACATATTGATCTCTTCAATCACAGTTCCTTTTTCCTTTTCAATCTCCTTCTCATCGAGAATTGGATTCAAATAAATATCAGAAACAATGTCGAGAATTTTTCCATAGTGCTTCGCTGCAGATTTAGCATAGTACCCGGTATATTCTGTCGAAGTGTACGCATTATAGCTTGCGCCGATAGAGTCGAGCTCGCGAGAGATATCGATAAGCCGCGGCCGGTTCGTCGTTCCCTTGAAGCACATATGCTCGAGGAAATGTGAGACGCCGTTTATTTCCTTCGTCTCATAGCGCGAGCCCGCTTCCACCATAACAAGCACTGTTACGGTTGCAGCATCCGGCATGGGAACAGTAATGACACGAAGGCCGTCTTTGAGAATTTTTTTGGTGTATTTCATTCCGTTCTTGATAAGAAACGAGGCTGTTTCCGTAATTATATTATTTTAATAAAAAATTGCCTGATTTTCTTATTGTTATCCTTATAAATAGTCGAATGTTGTTAATTTCTAACGAATTTTATAGG
>DAIPMQ010000002.1:15128-21744 GCA_036768625.1 Parcubacteria group bacterium | reverse complement strand
ACTCATATACTTTCTGCGCTTACTCTAGGCGGCCCCAGCGATTCTCAAGTGGTAGACGGCATGGAAGTGCAGACAAAAAAACGTTTCATGCATCATTATAATTTCCCCCCATTCTCAGTGGGAGAAACCGGCCGCATCGGCTCGACGAACCGGCGAATGGTAGGGCATGGTGCTTTAGCTGAAAAAGCACTTCTGCCGATATTGCCCGCAAAAGAAGATTTTCCCTATACGATTCGCATTGTCTCCGAAGCGCTCGCTTCCAACGGCTCAACATCGATGGGATCCGTGTGCGGCTCAACCTTGGCCCTCATGGATGGAGGTGTGCCGATAAAAGCTGCCGTAGCAGGTATAGCGTCAGGCCTTATGATGGAAAGCCCGACAAAGTACAAAGTGCTCACTGATATCCAAGGACCGGAGGACCACCATGGCGATATGGATTTCAAGGTAGCAGGCACAAAAGAAGGCATCACTGCCGTGCAGATGGATGTGAAAGTCGGCGGCATACCGCTTCTTATACTTAGAGAAGCTCTTGAAAAAGCAAAGAGCGCGCGGCTGAAGATCCTTGAAGTCATGCTCGATGAAATCTCGTTGCCTCGCAAAGAATTGAGTCCAAATGCTCCACGTATTCTCTTTCTCAAAATCAAGCCTGCGCAAATCGGAATGGTGATTGGAACCGGAGGCAAAATCGTCAATGAAATTCGAGAAAAAACAGGCACGGAAATTGACATTGAGGATGATGGGACGGTTTACATTACTGGTAAAAGCCCCGGTGCAGAAGAAGCACAGCGAATTATTGCTGCATTGACGCGGGAATATACTGCGGGAGAGCGTTTTGAAGGCGAGGTGATAAAGATAGCCGAGTTCGGCGCCTTTATTAAAATCGGGCCAAACGCAGAAGGCCTGGCGCACATCTCAGAAATGGCGCCTTGGAGAGTGGCAAAAGTCACAGATCTTGTCAGAATAGGCGATAAGGTGCCTGTAGTCATTAAAGGAACTGACGACAGGGGTAAAATCAAGCTTTCCATCAAAGATGCCGATCCGACTTTCTTTAAAAAGACCCCTTAAGAATAGGCCGGGCATCATTTCGTTCGATGTTTATTGCATCCTTACTCATGGTATATTTGTAGGCATGAACGAGGAGAGTAAAAAAACCGCACATGATTTGAATCTTCATATTGACGATAGTTCAAACATCGAATTGGTTGAGGAAAACTTAAAGCGTACCGCGCAAGAAAACTCCGCAAAAATAGCAGAGATCGAAGCCGAACAAACACGCGCTGCCGCGGCTAAGCCAGCTGTAAATAAAGAAGTTGCTGACGAACTTCATACTGAATCGCAGATGAAAACGCTGCGCTCGTTTCAGGGCGATGTAGCAGATGCGATAGAAAAACAGAAAACTTCGCTCATCAAAATAAAGATGGCGGAAGAAAAAAAGCGCGAGAGCGAAAAGCCCCTCTCTTCTCAGGGTTCTGGAGCAGCATATGGCATAAAAGCGATTATTTTGGTGCTGAGTATTCTCCTAATTCTTGCTGCAGGCACGATTTTTGCCGTAACACAATATTTTGCAAGGAATACGCCAAAAACTGCCGCTATTGTATATGACACACTGATTCCTTTTGATTCGAGCGAGAAATTGAATGTCACGAATAAAAGCCGCACTGACATACTTAATGCTTTTTCAAAACTCCGGGGAGAGCGTATTGAAACTTCAACAATAAAATATCTTAAGCTAAGCGATGGCCCAATCGGCGAAAGCATTATATCTACATCAAAATTCCTCAATCTCCTTGGAACAAAAGCTCCTCCAGAGCTTGTGCGTTCGTTCTCAGACACATTTATGGCTGGAGGATTTGGTGCAAAATCTACCGAGCCTTTCATTCTCATACATATAGATTCATTCGATAATGCTTATAGTGGAATGCTAGCCTGGGAGAACACGATGATGGATGATATTGGTCCTTTATTCACTTCAGAGCATGGCGCTTTTGAAGATTTAGTTGTGGATAATAGGGATACGCGTGCTGTGCAAGATTCTCATGGCGCAACTATATTCCTCTATTCTTTTATTGATCATAATATTCTTCTTATTACAACTAACGAGACGGCTTTTAAGGGTATTATTGACAAATTAGTAGCATCAAAGCTTATTCGATAAGCCCGTATCTAAGTATGCGAATATCAGAAGTGCTTTCCGAGCAAAAATATTTCTGGTAAAATGAAGGCCTATGAATACAGAGCATTCGACCTATAAGAAACAATTGGAAGAAGAACTAGCTTCGCTTAAATCTGAGCTCAAAAGCGTAGGACGGATTAATCCGGACAATCCGGCCGATTGGGAGGCTGTCCCTGCAGAAATGGACACCGATAATGCTGATTCAAACATTGTTGCAGATAAAATCGAGGAATTTGAAGAAAATTCAGCCGTTTTGAAGCAGCTTGAGAGTCGCTATAATGAAGTAATAAAATCATTGGAAAAAATCGAGAATGGAACATTTGGAAAATGCGAAATATGCGGCAAAGAAATTGAGCCTGAAAGGCTTATGGCAAATAGTGCTGCAACGACATGCCAGGAACATATGAATAATTACTAATTCTTAAATTTATGGGCTTTTCAAAAGCTTATAGCGCTCAGACAAGCCTCCTCAAAGCGCAGATAATCGATATTGAGGTGGATATTTCTAACGGTCTTCACTCATTTTCAATTGTCGGCCTGCCTGACAAAGCGGTTGAAGAAGCCCGCGACCGTATTTCTGCGGCAATAAAAAATTCAGGATTTGATTCTCCCAAAAGCAAGAACCAGAAGATCGTCATCTCCCTCGCCCCTGCAGATATAAAAAAAGAAGGGCCTTTTTTCGATTTAGGTATGGCAATTGCTTATTTAAAGGCGACTGGTGAGCTTGATTTCAATCATGAAGGAAAACTTTTTTTGGGAGAGCTTTCCCTTGATGGAGAACTGAGAAAAATCCATGGGACATTGGCTTTGGCTCAAGGCGCCAAAAAATCAGGTTTCAATGAGCTCTTTGTTCCATTAGAAAATGCCGATGAAGCAGCGCTTATTGAGGGAATTACAGTATATGGGATAAAAGGCTTAAAAGAGGTGGTTGAGCATCTTAAAAATCGCGAAGGAAAGAAACCGGATGGAACTGAAAGAATCGCATTAATGCCTCATATAAGAATCGAAAGATCAAGAAAAAGCACTTCTGCATTTGATGTTGATTTAGCGGACATAAAGGGGCAGGAAACTGCAAAGCGTGGCCTGGAAATTGCCGCAGCCGGAGGTCACAACATTGCGATGTTCGGCCCTCCCGGGACCGGAAAAACAATGCTTGCAAAAGCATTTGCGGGTCTATTGCCCGATTTAGCATTTGAAGAAGCGCTGGAAGTCACATCAATCCACTCAGTTGCTGGGACGCTCAAAGAAACTCTCATGCTGCGGCCGCCGATCCGTTCCCCGCACCACACTTCATCTCATGTCTCGCTAGTTGGAGGAGGCGCAAACTTGAAACCTGGCGAAATCACGCTTGCCCATAAAGGTGTGCTCTTCTTGGATGAATTCCCAGAATTCGACATTCGAACCATTGAGGCTCTCAGGCAGCCATTGGAAAACGGGATAGTGAGCGTCTCACGAGCAAAGGGAACTGCGCATTTTCCAGCCCAAGTAATTCTTATTGCCGCAATGAATCCATGCCCTTGCGGGTTTTATGGATTTAAAGGAAAGGAATGCGTATGCAGTCCAGCGAGCCTGGTGAGATATAGGCGAAAGCTGTCGGGGCCGATCGTCGATCGCATCGATCTCTGGGTAGAGGTCGGCAATATTTCTCATGCAGCTCTCATATCAGAAGAAAAAAGCGAAGGAAGCGAATCGGTCAGAGAAAGAATACAGCATGCACGCGAGCTTCAGAATGCCAGATTCAGCATAGAACCAGGAAAAAATAAGATGAACAGTTCGCTTACTGCTCGAGAAATTATTACATTGATAAAGCTTGATGCTCCAACGCAAGATGTTATGAATCAAGCTGCTGCACGCTATGGACTTTCTGCCCGAAGCTACCATCGAATACTCAAAGTTGCTCGAACGATAGCAGATCTCGACGGTTCGCCAGACGTTCGAAGCGAACATGTTTTGGAAGCATTTCAATATCGGCCGAAAGCGCAAATGCAATAAAGGATAAAGGCTTAATATAAATAACAATGAAAAACCGGCGAATACCGGTTTTTCCATATTCACGGGATACGGGATAGAATTTTCGTAACTGGATGCAGGTCGAGACGCGAAGGAAATTTGTTCCCAAGCAGTATGAGAAATACAGTGCGGGAAGAAATTTCCTGAAGCAACGAAGAAATGCGCCAGTTACGGAAATTATATTAGAATGGGTTCACGGCGCCGCGTACCTCAAAATGCAAATGTGGCCCTGTAGATTTGCCGGTCGAACCCGAATATCCAAGAACCTGTCCTTGCACTACGCTCTGTCCTTCTACCACAATAGTTCCGGAAAGATGGGCGTAGAGAGTTTGTGTGCCGTTAGAATGAGCGATTACGATGTATTCGCCATAGCCTCCATTCCAGCCTGAATCTCTGCTTATTATAACTGAGCCCGATGCAGCCGCATACACGGTACTTCCGACGGGAGTTCCTATATCTACAGCATTATAGCCGTGAATACCTTGCGTTTTAATACCTCCTAAAAGTGGCCTCATATAATACCCGGTGGTATCGCCCTCTGTTACTGCTACGTCTGGAAGTGCGGCAGCGTGTTGTGGGCCTCCAATGCTACTTTTAGGAGATTTTACAACGGGCTTCTTTATAATTACCGGAACGACAGCCGCAATTTCTCCATCAGGAATGATTATTTCTGTGCCGGTCGCAAGTACAGCGTTATCAGAAAGATTATTGTAATTTTTTATCTCTGTGGCATCTCCTTTGTAGGCTTTTGCGATGCTTTCGATAGTATCGCCTGCTTTTACACTATATTTAACGCCGGAAATGGGGAGAATTATAAGAACCTGCCCTTCGTGAACATCTTTAGTTTTAAGATTATTTGTCCAGACAATCGTATTGACTGAAACATTAAACATAGTAGCAATCTGAGAAATAGTCTCGCCTGCTCGCACCACATAAATGCTTATTTGATCGCTTCCTGGGCGATGAGATGCATCATGATCTTCAGAACTCAGAGGACTAGCGTCTGAAGCAAGCGCGGTGCCGTCTATGATTGTAATTTCTGCACCTCCGCTTGGAAGATCTGATCCGGGCTTTATATCTGCCTGCAAAAGACTGATACTCTGAGAGTTGTCGGCGCTTATTTGAGCAGCTTTAGTAATATTTCCAAAAAGGCTCGATACGAACGAGAATACTCCAGCCCGTGCCACGAATGGCATTCCGATAGTAGTAATAATTCCAAGAGATGCCACTAACTTATAGGAAATAAGTCGTGAAATCTCAAATGATTCGCCCAGTTTCGTCTTTTTCTTATGCTGTTTAGAACTGGGATCTGAGTGAGGTGTTAAAATATGCCTAAATTTAATTGTAATTCCAGAGTTTCAGTATAAAATGGCTTATTATAGCCATTTAAAGGTAATTCCTTCCTTCATTTACGCTTAATATTATAGCGTACTCATTTTGCGAGTCAATCAAAATATGTGGTGAAATGTTGATAACAAAGAGGAGACTGGGAAGAAGATTTGGCTTTAAAAACTAAATTTCAACTTGTTTGCGATGATGATATAGTAACCGTGATGAATGAAAATTATTTGCAAGAATTAAATCCCGAACAGCGCGAAGCAGTCCTATCCACCGAAGGGCCGGTTCTTATTATTGCAGGCGCTGGCGCCGGAAAAACGAAAACTATTGCATTCAGGATTCTTCATCTCATTAAAAACAATGTTCCGCCAGGGAGCGTGCTTGCCATCACCTTTACAAACAAAGCCGCAAAGGAGATGAGGGAACGAGTTATGGATCTTCTTATTAAAGACGCGGGGCATACTGCTCATGAGAGATTGAGAGAAAGACCTTTTGTCAGCACTTTTCATGCGCTTGGCGTTCATATACTGAAAGAAAATGCTGAAATTTTAGGAATTCCTCGGCATTTCACGATTTTTGATAAAAGCGATTCCAAAAAAGCGATAAAAGATGCGATAGAAGCTTCAAATCTCGACCCGAAGCAATATGAGCCAAATAAATTCCAATCGATAATATCTCGGGAAAAAGGAAACTTCCTTACATCAGCGCAATATGCGGAACAAGCTGGAAATGATTATTTCAACTCACTCGTTGTCGATGTGTGGAAGCATTATGAAAAGACTCTTCACGAAGAAAGAGCCCTGGATTTTGACGATCTTCTTTTAAAAACAGCGCTTTTGCTCAAAAATAACGAACGGGTGCTGGAGCATTACAGAAATCTATGGAAATATATTCATATTGACGAATATCAGGACACCAACAAGGTCCAGTACATGCTTGCAAAGCTTCTTGCTGGGCCGCAGCAAAATATCTGCGTCGTAGGAGACAGCGATCAGAATATATACAGCTGGCGCGGGGCACAGATTCGAAATATTCTCAATTTCGAACGCGACTTCCCGGGCGCCAAAACGGTGCTCCTTGAGCGCAATTACCGCT
>DAIPMQ010000002.1:0-15118 GCA_036768625.1 Parcubacteria group bacterium | reverse complement strand
TTGGCTGCGGCAAACACCGTCATCAAAAAAAATAAATTCAGGAATGAAAAGAATCTATTTACAGATAACCCCGAAGGGGAGAAAATAACACGCTATGAAGCCTTTGATGAGCAGGATGAAGCTCGCTTCGTAGCGCAAAAGTCGGAAGAGCTTCTTCGTGCTGGCACTGACCCCAATCAAATTGCCGTCCTGTATCGGGCAAATTATCAATCGCGGGCGCTCGAAGAAGCATATCTCCATAGAAAAGTGCCCTATCAAGTGCTCGGGGTTCGCTTCTTTGAACGAAAAGAGGTCAAAGACGTTCTTTCATATATTAAAGCAGCGCTCAATCCGGACAATATCTCCGACCTCAAGAGGATCATCAATGTGCCGGCCCGCGGCATAGGAAAAGTGACGCTTCTTAAAGTATTGTCAGGACAGAAAGAAAGCCTTTCGGGGAATGTGGGGAAAAGCGTAGGGAATTTTTTTGTGCTTCTCGCCAAAATACGCGAAACCGCTTTGAACGAGCGGCCTTCCTCTCTGGTGCGATTCGTGATCCGCGAAGCGGGGTTTGAAGAAATCTTCAAGAATGGGAATGAGGAAGACGTAGAGCGGCTCGGAAATGTTCAAGAGCTCGTCTCTCACGCGCTCAAATATGATGCATTCGAAGGAGAAGAAGGCTTGGACAAATTCCTTACCGATGCTGCTTTGGCGTCTGATCAAGATGAGCTTACTGAAGCGCGAAGCGGCGTGAAGCTGCTCACAATACATGCATCGAAAGGCCTTGAATTCGATTATGTCTTTGTAACCGGCCTCGAACATGGACTTTTTCCGTCGAGCAGATCGGAAACATCAGTAGCTACTGAAGAATCCGAAGAAGAACGGAGGCTCTTCTATGTAGCGTTGACCCGCGCTCGCAAAAAGATCTTTTTGACCAATTCTCAGATCCGCACCATATTCGGCTCAAGGCAAGTCAATGTTCCGTCTCAATTTCTCTATGATATTGACGAAACACTGCTCGAATCAGAGGCGAGCGGCGGCGCTCCCGACAGAGCCGAGGCCATCAGGCGCATTTTCACGATCGATTTTTAAAAAATGAATCTTAATGCGAAAAAACAATGATGAAAATCGAGAGAAAGGCATAGCGCCAAAAAAGTCCCTAGGACAGAATTTCCTTACCTCAGTAGCAGCGCTTGCTCATATTGTCGAAGCTGCCGATATCCGACAAGGAGAGATTATGCTCGAAATTGGACCCGGGAAGGGCGTTTTGACAGAACTGCTTCTCGAAGCAGGGGCAGACGTGATTGCTATAGAAAAAGATCATAGGCTCATATCGCTTCTTGAAGAAAAATTTAAAAAGGCCCAAAAAACCCGAAAATTAAAGCTTATCGAAGGAGATGTACTTGAATTTCCTCGCGAGCAGATCGTTCCTCGAAATGCGCCCTACAAACTTGTTGCTAATATTCCGTACTATATTACCGGAATGATTTTAAGGAAATTCCTTTCAAAGGGCAGCCGCCCGACGAAAGCAGTGCTTCTCGTTCAAAAAGAGGTGGCACAGCGAATAATGGCTCTCGATAAGAAAGAAAGCCTTCTCTCGCTTAGCGTGAAAGCATACGGAACTCCTCGCATCATAAGCATTGTAAAGGCGGGATCCTTCTTCCCCAAGCCAAAAGTCGATTCAGCGATCCTTGCCATCGACTCCATTTCCGGCGATTTCTTTTCCGGCTTTTCCGAAGAAAGCTATTTTGCCATGCTCCATGCGGGCTTCGGCCAAAAAAGAAAGCTTTTACGGAGAAATCTTGAAAGCGCTTACCCCAAAGATGCAATTGATGCTTCTTTTAAAGAATGTTTGGTATCTCTGAATGCTCGAGCTGAAGACCTCACCATAACTCAGTGGAGCTCTCTCTGCGCATCGCTTGAAAGTTCCGTTCTCATGTAATTTTTCACAAAAGGCGCATGTATCTCTTCTTTACATGAATTAACTGTGAAGGAAATAATAAATAGGGTATAATTGGTAAAACTTCTCTCGTATGGTTTTACCGAGCAAAAAAATTATTTTTATTGCATGCGCGTGCATTCTCGCTGTAGGCGGAATTTATTTTGCACTCAATCCCGCAGTCTTTCAAAAACAAAGCGCACAAACCGGAGGGGATGTAAATCTGAAAGTTATTTCTGAACCGAAAAATAATACCCCCTACGAGGATCAGACTCTGAATAATTATCTAGCCACCTCAACTATTTCTCCGGCCTTGGCAAAAAATGCTAGCTCCAGCGAACAATTGAGTGCAACCGACCTTTTTGCACGGCAATTCTTCAGCGAATATCTCAGATTAAAGAGCCAAGGAATAACAATGGACGCTGCGGCACAGCAACAAGTCATACAAAACACGCTTAATAATGGAAATTTTCCAATCCCATCACCAAAGGTATATACAACGATAAATTTTAATGCCATTGCACAAAATGATGATGTATCACTGCATGATTATGGGAATAAATTAGGCAAAGCAATGATAGACAGTTCACCCAAACAAAAACATGACAATGAATTTGAAATTTTTAATAAAGCTCTTACTTCTCAAGACTCCAAAGAAATTGCCCAAATCGATCCAATTGTGAACGGCTATATAGCTCTTTTAAAAGAGTATGTCACAATGCCTGTGCCAAGCAGCGCACTTAATGAGCACCTTGCTCTCGTCAATAGCATAAGTGCAGTTTTAACCGATGAAAAAGCTCTGCAGGGAGTATTTAATGATCCAATTGTAGCCTATGCAAGATTGAGTAAATTCCCCAGCGATAGCATAACGATGAAAACGGCAATTCATAATCTCCAAACTTTTTTAAACCAGAGAGGAGTGACTTTTGAACAAAATGAGTATGGCTACATATTTTTGCATAGTATATAATATTTAGAGAGGAGCGTCTTAATTATTTTTTCATGTTTACGCGCATCACAAAAAGCCCTTACGAATTCCGTTTTAAGTTAATTTCTATTTCCCTGGTTCTTGTTTTTCTCATTCCGAGCGCTTTTTTCAGTCTTCCACCTCAAGCTCATGCCCAATTTGGCATTCCAACCCCTACAATTGAAATACCAGGCCCTCTTCTCACTGCGACGAGTCAAATCCTCGTTAATACGACTGCAATTGCAGCATCAGAAGCAGTGGTAGCCACAGATAATACTTCTCTTGTAAACAAAGAATTCGTACTTGATGGAGTTGCATGGTTCCTCGGAAAAGTCATCCTCCAGAGCATGACTTCAAGCATTGTAAAATGGATCAATACAGGATTTAAAGGCAATCCTTCCTTCGTTTCAAACCCTCTTCAATTCTTCGCGAACGTCAGCGACAAAGTTGCAGGCGATTTTCTTTTAAACGACCCGTCACTTAATTTCCTCTGCAGCCCATTCGGTGCCCAAATTCGCATTAGCCTCAATAATAATCGTCTTAAGCCATTTGATTCTCAAGTTAAATGTACCCTCACTGGGGTTGTTAAAAACATTGATGCATTCACGAGCAATTTTGCAAATGGAGGGTGGGCAGCCTGGGATTCGATGACCCAAAACGATGCCAATAATCCTTATGGCGCTTATTTCCAAGTGACTGACGAGTTGTGGCGGAGACAAAACACTGTTCAGAAAACAGAGTCAGACAAGCTTGCATGGGGACAAGGCTTCCTTTCTTCAACTGACGCCCAGGGAAATGTTGAGACCCCGGGCTCCGTCATACAATCGCAGCTCGAAACACAGTTAGGCACGGGCGTCCGTACACTTGAATCTGCTGATGAAATAAACGAGGTATTAGCAGCTCTTATTCAAAGCCTTACTACAAAAGTAGTAAGCACAATCGGCGGAGGATTGCGCGGTTTGGGTAATGGCTCGAGCTTAGATGATGGGGGGGCACAATTGCGTTCTCTCCAGACAACCCAAATGCCGCCCCCTTCAGGATCAACTGGGTCATCAACCAGCACTACAAGTCAGGGTGGAACAAATATTCTGGACTTGAATGCCACTCCGACAGGAATAGCCACTTCGCAAAATTGCATTACCGGCACGATAGATGCAAGCTCAGCTCAATGCCAAGTCAACATAAACGGCCAATTGACCACAATTTCATATTGCACTGGTACTGAGACTTCCGGGGCTTGCAGGCCAACACGCGTAAGCGTAGCGACCGGACAAGCGTTGGCCACGCAAGTACAAACACAAGGGACGGCTCTGGGTTATACTATTTCCTGCCAAGTCACTACGCCAGGATCATCAATTATCGATACTGCTACTGCAATGTATTACCATGTTGAGACAATTTGTAACGTCAACGGCCTTTCTGGAGTAAATGCTGAATCGCTTTTAAGTCCAAATGGCTGGAGCACTCTTAACACTAGTCTGCAGAATGCCGGACTTTAGAACAAAAGAATGAAGAAATTTATTAGAAATTCTATTCTTAGTGGCATGATGAGCTTGATGGGAATTCTCCTACCATTAGCCTTTGCTGCAGTACCACAAATAACTTCTGCACAAACTACATCCGGCGCTGCCACTCCTATCGCAGCAACAACTATTTCTAATAGTAACCCTTCAGGTGGATCTGATGTGAATCCTCCAGATACTGGTTCTTGCAGCTTATGGAATGGAAATATATTTTCTTTGAATTGCATGCAATGGGTTGTCGCATTCTTAAGTTGGACAGTAATGCGGTTTTTTGCATTCTTTCTCGAATTTACCGGATTCCTTCTTAATTATTCTATTGAGCAAACAATTCTTAAAATGAAGGAAAATATTGACAGCCTCCAAGGCATCAATTCTGCCTGGACTGCTATCCGCGATCTTGCAAATATGGGCTTTATTTTCGTTCTTCTTTATGAAGCGCTTCTTACAGTGGTCCAATCAACCAAAGCAAATGCAGGTAAAACCATAAAAAACGTCGTCATAGCTGCGCTTTTTATAAACTTTAGCCTCTTTTTCACGAAGGTAGCAGTGGATGCGTCAAATATTTTAACAGTCGGGGTATATGATTCAATTTCCCGGAGTGTTCCCGGAGGCTTTAACTATAAAGCAGGTAATAATTCCAGTCCCGGCGCAGGTCTTTCAGATGCCTTCATGGTGCCTCTTGGCCTTTCAAGTATTCAGTCAGGCGGCGCTGCTATAAAATCTGTTGCAAGTGGGGGATTCGGAGCAATTTTTGTTAATGGAATTATGGGTTCAGCACTTCTTCTTATTGCTTCTGTCATCTTTTTTGTGATGAGCATTATGCTCGTCGTACGTTTTATTATAATCGTCTTTTTGCTTATTCTCTCCCCGCTTGCTTTCATGGGAAGCGTTCTGCCTGGACTCCGCAGTTATGCCAATCAATGGACAGAAACGCTTACCGGGCAGGCACTTTTTGCGCCGCTTTTTATGATCATGGTCTGGATAACGCTTCGGATCCTCAATACCTCTTCAGTATTTAATAATTCACAAACCGCGGGCAGTTTTGCTTCACTTGCAGCAGGTCCAAATAGTGCCATTTCACTCGTTTTCAATTATGCAATTACAATTTCCTTCCTTGTCGGAAGCCTTATCATTGCAAAACAGACCGCAAGCCGTGGCGGAGGATACGCAGCCACGTTCATGAACAAAGGCACCAATTATGGAGGAGCTGCCCTCTTTGGCGGAGCAGCAATTGCAGGCCGGCAAACAATTGGCAGAGGAGCCAATAGGCTTGCTGAATCGGAATACATGAAAGAGAAAGCTTCCAAAAAAGGTTTTGGAGGTTTCTCTGCACGTCTAGCTCTCCGCAGCGCAGACAAAACCCGAAAATCTTCTTTCGATGCGCGTGCTAATGAGTTTGTAGGCAAGACTGCAGGATTTGGAACAAAAGGCATTGCAGGATATGGCGACCTTAAAAAAGGCGGCTTTAAGAAGGGAGCGGACGAATATATCCAGGAGCAAGAAAAATTTGGAAAATCTTTAAAAATTTCTGATGCAAATAAGCAGAAATTCGCTGAAGAGAAAAAGAATGAGATTTCAAATAAGGCAAAAGAAGGCCATCAAATATATAAAAATGATTTAGAAAGAATTCAAGGGACGGATGAATACAAGACGAGTAATGCCAAACTCCAAGAAGAAAAAGCGAAAGTAGAGCAAATTATCGCATCACGGAGTGAAAAAGAACGTCTTCTTGCGGAAAGCAAGAAGAGAGCAGCTGAAAGCACTCAGCCCGAAACGCTCAAGGTTGAGGAAGAAAAGCAAGCGATTCTCGAGAAAGAATTAACAAATCTCAAAGCTCAGGAAGTGGTGCAAGCAAAAGCCCATGCAGAAGCAGCACAAAAATTCAAAGAAGTAATTGCGCCTACGGAAAAATATCGCGAGGATGCAGAACGACTTGAGCAATCCCTCTACCGAAGAGACAAAGAAACCAATAAAATATTATACGATAAGACAGGGAACCCGATAGAAAAGAATGCTGATGACTTTGCAAATGAAGCAAATAACGCACGCCTAAATGCCTATGCAGATAAGCTTCAAACACGAAATGTAATTAATCCTGTACGATGGGTTGCAGGCAAAGAGCGGAAGAGCGGCACAATAAGAGCGGCTGCGGAAAAAATCCGAAGTGCAGCCAAAGATAAAAGCGCGAAAGATAAATTTGCTGACCTTGCGAAAGAAATGGCTAAGGATGAGGCAGCGGCGGCTGGGGAGGGTGGAGAAGCCAAAACTGAAGTTAAACCTGCACCTGCTGAAACACAGGCTCCAGATAATAGTGGAGGAGCTCAAACTGGATAAATATATAAAATGGACGAAAGCACAAACATTATAAAAGAACAGGTTTCTTTCTTACCGCCAGAACTGAAGAAATATCTTGCTGAAGGGATTTGGAAAGATAAAGTGAAGGCTATTGGCGCTGAATTTGCCTTGAACGAGGAGCAGACCTCCACACTTCAATTCGAAACCATGATGGTTCTCATTGGGCTTGAGGATAGCGCAAACCTCTCTCAAAATATGCAAGCGAACCTTCAAATTCCTCTCGATATTGCAGAGAAATTAGCTATAAATCTCAAAGAGAAAGTGTTGATGGAAATACAACAATTTCTCCCCATATTTCAAGGAGAGAAAGAACCTGAAATAATTGATGGAACAAATATCCAAGTTGACACATTAATGACCTCTACCGCACCCTCTTCACCAATTCCTCCAAAAGTTCCGTTGGATACTCCTCAACAAATTGAAATAAAAAAAACTGAAGCGGGACTTGGATTTCTAGATGCCAAACTCGGTGGAACGCTATCAACACCCCAAGAAAACAATCTTTCACTACCTTCTTCTCAAATAGGAGCCATGCAAGCGAACAAAGAAAACACAGACATGCAAGCTGCTCCTGCTGCAGTTTCGGCAAAAGAATACGAGGGCACAAAAGATCCTTATCGCGAGGCACTCAGTTAACTTGAAATTAAAAATAAAGCCCACAACACTTATGCTGTGGGCTTTGCTCATTTGGAACTCTTGAGCTGCCGGTATTCACTGACTAACTCCTTATCGTTGTCGTACCTGGCAGAAAGAAACTCAAGTACACTCAAATAAGCTTGTTTTTCTTCAGGCGTTTTGATGGCCAATCTCATGTACTTCAACACCAACTTTTGGCGCGCCATCGTTGTAAAAGGACTGCTATTGAGCACTCCGAGGACTTCCCCTAAAGCATTATATGAACTCTGTAGGGGCTTGAGGACCGCTTTTTCAAAATCCGGTTTCGGATCGACGAGGGGGTTTTTTTCCGCCTCATACCACCTGTCCCAGATTTGTTCTGGAGTCTCGACAGAAGCTTGTGTGTTATTGCGCGCAGCAACGGTTGTGGTGGTGCAGGCAGAGAGCATGGCACAGAGTACCATACCCAAAAAAATTACAAGATGGCGCCTAAGCGCAGCGTTTTGTGTCATGATTTTTCTCCTCAGGCAAGGTACAAAGGCCTATGGCCATTGACTAATTAGAGTATACATTAAGTATATATGTCAAGTCAAGCTCGTGTTTAAAATCATTGCTCTTAGGAATGGATCATTGCATCAAAACGCGAGTATGAATAATCTTACAATTTTCATTGTCCCCAGCTTAAAACTCGATTATACTTAATAATATGCGCTATCAGGTTCCTCAATTCATTGAAATTGAAGATAAGATCTTCGGTCCGTTTACCTTCAAGCAATTTATTTATTTGGGAGGAGGAGGAGGCCTTTCGGTCATCCTCTATCTTTTCCTGCCCAAATTTTTTGCCATACTTCTCATCCTGCCTGTTGCAGCGCTTTCTTTAGCTCTTACATTCTACAAGGTCAATAATAAGCCATTCATTAACATCCTCGAAGCCTTCTTCAAATATTCGCTCGCGCGCAAACTCTATATCTGGAAGAAAGTGCCGAAAAAAGAAACCGCGGCCCAAGTTGCAGAAGAGGCATCATACTCGCAAATCTATGTACCTCATTTGGGCGATAGCAAGCTTAAGGACCTTACATGGAATCTCGATGTCAAACAAAACATCAATCCTGTCACTACGGAGGATAAAGGCATGTCTAAGAGCAGCATGATATAATCTATTTATTAAGACCATGTCACAGGAAAAAGCTCTTTCAAGCCAGGAATTCGTTCCGATCAAGGAGATCAGGGATGGTATTGTCACCCTTAAGGACGGTTCTTTGCGCGCAATCATTCTTGCGTCATCGCTTAATTTTTCATTGAAAGCGGAAGATGAGCGAAATGCAATACTCCTTCAATTCCAAGATTTCCTCAATTCACTTGATTTTTCGCTTCAGATATTCGTCCAATCTCGGAAGCTCGACATTCGGCCCTATCTCGCACTCATGGAAGTAAGGCTCAAGGAGCAGACGAACGATCTCATGAAGATCCAAGTCAAGGAGTATATCGGCTTCGTAAAAAGCTTTACCGAGAACACCAATATCATGACGAAGAATTTCTTCCTTGTCATTCCGTATTCTCCTGCGCTCCTTCAATCCAAAAAAGGCGGCATTTTGAGCAATTTCATGCCTTCCAAAGGGACCAAAGTTTCAACGCCGCATTCAGAAGAGCAGTTCGAGGAAAACAGAACCCAGCTTGAACAGCGCGTATCGATTGTAGAACAAGGGCTGGTCCGCTGCGGCATTCGCGTCGTGCAGCTTGGAGAGGAAGAAGCGACGGAATTCTTTTACAAGATCTTCAATCCGGGAGAATCCGAGAAGCCGATAAAATTATAAATATATGGGACTTTTCTCCAATCCATTCAAAAAGCAAAATAGCGGAAGTTCAGACCCCGAGCTTTCCATTTTCCCCAAAGGCGTTTACCAAAGCGATGTGCTTGAAATACAGGATATCATCGCTCCAAGCGCGCTTAAAGTCACTCCCAAAGAGCTCAACTTAGGTGAGAAGATAGTCAGGACGTTTTTTGTCATATCCTATCCGCGCTACCTCGCCGAAAGCTGGTTTGCTCCGATCATTAATCTTGATAAGGTATTCGACATCTCGATATTCATACATCCGATCGAAACATCGAAGATACTTCGCACGTTCCAAAAAAAAGTGGCTGAAGTTCAAAGCCAGATACATGCTCGAGAAGCCAAAGGCTTAGTCCGCGATCCGATGCTCGACACCGCGTATCAGGACCTTGAGCAGCTCCGGGACAATCTTCAGCAGGCGCAGGAGAGAATGTTCGACGTTGGAGTCTACCTTTCCATTTATGGTGATTCCACCGAAGAGCTCGACCATGTCGAATCCGAGGTGCGTTCAATCCTCGAATCACAATTGGTATATGTAAAACCGGCCCTTTTCCAGCAATTGCAAGGCTATCAAAGCGTTTTGCCGCTTGCTACCGACCTTCTCAGCGTGCATTCGAAGCTCAATTCTTCTCCGCTCTCGAGTCTTTTCCCTTTCATCTCGTTCGATCTTACGTCCGACAAAGGGATTTTATACGGCGTCAACCGGCACAATTCGTCGCTTATTCTTTTCGACCGTTTTTCGCTTGAAAACTACAATTCCGTGACTTTTGCAAAATCAGGCTCAGGAAAATCTTACACAACCAAGCTTGAGATCTTGCGAAGCCTCATGTTCGAGACAAAAGTCATCGTGATCGACCCGGAAAGGGAATACGAATACATGGCAGAGGCAACAGGCGGCAGATATTTCAAAATTTCGCTTTCCTCAGAGCACCATATCAACCCATTCGACCTTCCCGTGCTTACTGAAGGAGAGTCGGGTGCAAGCATCCTCCGTTCGAATATCGTAAACCTTGTCGGATTATTCAGGATCATGATGGGCGGCATTTCCGCAGAAGAGGACGCGATTATCGACAGAGCGATCACCGAAACATATGCCCTCAAAGACATTACTGCCGACTCAAACTTCGACAATATCGAGCCGCCTCTCCTTTCAGACTTCGAACTTGTACTCTCGGGCATGGAAGGAGGAGAGTCGCTCGCTCAGCGGCTGACGAAATACACCAAAGGAACATGGGCCGGCTTTATCAATAAGCCGACAAATATCGATATAAATAAAAAATTTGTCGTATTCTCGATTCGCGACATGGAAGACGAGCTCAAACCTGTCGCCATGTACATCATCACTCATTATATTTGGAATGCTATCCGCAAAAATATTGAAAAGCGGCTGCTAGTCATTGATGAAGCGTGGTGGATGATGAAATCGGAAGATACCGCATCATTCCTTCTTTCGCTTGCAAAGAGAGGCCGCAAATACTTCCTCGGACTTGCAACAATAACCCAAGATGTGGGAGATTTCTTGAATTCTCCTTATGGAGCGCCGATTATTACTAACTCCTCGATACAATTACTCATGAAGCAGTCACCAACGACCATCGACAGGCTCCAGCAGACCTTCAATCTTACTGATGAAGAGAAATACCTCTTGCTCGAATCGGGCGTCGGAGAAGGGATCTTTTTCGCCGGCCTCAAGCATGTAGCTATCAAGGTTATTGCTTCCTATACCGAAGACCAGATTATCACTTCAGATCCATCGCAGATTCTCGCGATCAAAAAAGCAAAAACTGAGCTTGCTGCTTCTGAAGAAGCGACTCCATCTCCAGTACAAGCGCCTCCAGTAGTTTCTGTGGCTCAAGGAGTTTCAGCATAATCAATAATGGCATTTTTCAAAGAAAAAAAGCTTTCCGATATAACTGTTGTATTGATGCTTATTATTGCCGGATTGGTGGATCTAGTAAAATTCGGAGTCACTTTCATACCCGTAATCGGCGAGATTGTCGCTCCCTTGATCGCTCTTGCGTCATTTTGCGGCTTTTGGATTTGGTTTCAAATGCATGGAATAAGCTATGCCACGTCCAAGAGATTCATTCCGATGTTAACTGCAGGAATTATTGGCGAGATTCCAGTTCTAGATGCGCTTCCTGAAACCTTTATATCAGTGCTATGGATAATAATGACAAATCGAAGCAAAATCGCCCAATCGATTGAAAAACTTAGTCAAGGTGATGTTACGGGGGCGGTACAAAGCGCTCAAACAGCCTTGGTGCGATCTTCAGATAGAGCTCCTAGTTCTCAAAATGCAGCGGGAAGTGACGAGCAATCGAATGTTATTGGAGTGAGTAAAGTGCGTCCTGCTCCTAAGGAGGATTATGCCCCTGATTTCGAATCTCCAAACACATCAATGAAAAATTCCTACACTACTTCAAAAGCAAGTGAAAGAGATCCAAACACGCTTGATCTTAGGAATAAAAAAGGTGCATAGAGCTTTTAAGGTATGATATAATTTTCTTATACGAGCATCACTTTGCATTGATGAATAAGCTATCAATTATTATTTTCGCTACATGTGTTCTTTTTTTGGGGGGACAGCTTTTTGCAGCAACTAATTCAACAACGAGCAAGCAGTCTATTAATCTTTCAGCAAATAGTTTGAAAGATTTAATATTAATTCAAGCCACTCCGGACACGCCTCACCCAGGCGATAATGTTCATATTCAAATAGAAAGTTCAACTGCCGATTTGAATCGATCAGAAATTACGTGGAGTATTAATGGTGTGGTTAAAACGAAACAAATAGGACTTAAAACATTTGATGTTATTGCAGGCAAATTGGGCGAAAAAACTACTATTTCAGCCTCAGCCTTAACTCCGCTAGGAACAACAGCGCAGGCACAAGTAAGCTTCACTCCAAATGAAGTTGACCTTATTTGGCAAGCCGATACTTACACACCACCTTTTTATAAAGGAAAGGCAATGTTTAGTACACAAAGCGACCTCGAAATAATAGCCCTCCCGGATGTTCCACAGAATGGAAATGTTGGAAATTTCATATACACTTGGACGCATAATGGGGAAATTTTAGGCGACCAATCTGGTTATGGAAGAAATACTTTGACTCTTCCAGCTATTGACCTTCCGCGAGATGTTCATATCGACGTCACGGCCACAAATTATAGCGAAAGCAACAAGGCAGTGGGAAGTATTATTGTTCCTCCACTGCCACCCAAGGCACTTATATATGAGGACAATCCCCGCTTCGGACTTTTGTTGAACAAAGCTTTAGTGGGAGATGCGGATATGCAGGATCAAGAAATCCACCTTACATCATTTCCCTACTTTTTTTCACCTGGAACAAATAAAGGATCTTTAAACTATGAATGGAACGCAAATGATCAAAATATACCAAATTTTACAAATAATAATATTATTTTGAGGAATGCAGATGATAAGACTGGCAGCTCAGCATTACATTTAGTACTTAAAAACAACGAAAGATTTTTACAATATGCTGATACGTATTTGAATTTGCATTTTACCAGCAAAAAACAATAAGAAAGTTTCATTATAAAACTATGCCCTCTAAAAAATTAACTAGATATCTAATTTTCTTTACGCTTTTAGTAGGAATAATTATATTCCAAGCTTTTTCCGTTTCAGCACAAACATCCAGCACCTACGTTCCGCTGGCGCCCCTTCCTTATACAAGTCCGGGTCCCATTCCAACTTCAGGTCTTCTTGCTACTTATATTCCGCAGGTATTCAAGTTCATGATTGTACTCACTGTTTTTCTTTCTGTCATCTATATAATTCTTGGAGGAGTTCAGTATATTTCTACGGATTCGTTCACAGGCAAAAATGATGGTAAAGAAAAGATCAAGGATGCATTAAAAGGCCTTCTTCTCGCGATTGTTGCATGGCTAATTCTCTATACTATTAATCCTACCCTTGTTGTTTTTAATTTCAACTTTGATTTTAAACAACCAGCTATCAGTTCTTCTAATCTGATAAGTGGAGGAACCGCGACAACAATAAACACCAATACGACTGACCAACAATTAAGCCAGGAACTGGCGCAAGCCATATTACAGCAAGGAGGTTTTACCTTCAGCTCTACAGGCAATTGTACAGACCCCACCAATAGTTCTTGCACATCCGTTGCAGGAATGCATGAGGACACAATTTCAGGACTTATAGGACTCAAACAAGCATGTACGACCTGCAATAATCTCGTCATTAGCGGCGGCACTGAGGTGGGACATTCAGATGGAACACTCTCACACGAAAGCGGTTTCAAGGCAGATATTTCAAATACCCAAGGGGATGCAAGCCAATTCAATTCTTTTTTGACTCAACAAATTCAAACCCAAACTGGACAAACTCCTCAAACAAACGGTTTTTATAATATAAGTGAAAATGGGACTAATTATGTTGTTCATCCTGAGAGTAATCATTGGGACATTGTTGTAGTACCTTCGGGTTCGCAAACATCGCCGACTCCTTAGGAGCAGAGACAGGAAACTCTCAAACCAAAATCATATGAAAAAAATCCTCAGCATTGTCGGAATCGCAATAATTATCATCCTCTTAGGCCTTATGAGCTATTATTATTTCGTATTCAATAAAGTAGACCCGGCAACAGGGCAGAAGGAAACATTCAGGCAATTCCTGCCTTTCGGAAGCAGCGGCGCTTCTCATACTCCATCTTCGACGGATCAGCAAGCACAAACGCTGCCCAATGAAAACGCCTCAATTCCTATTAATCTCCCCGCTCTCCAGCAGATCTCTTCAGAGCCGGTTGCAGGATCCGTAATCATTGAAGCGCCCTATGCGACTACTACTCTCGCACGATATATGAATAGAGCAACAGGAAATATCTTCGATTATGCAATCGCCTCCGGAACAACGGCGCGAATTACAAACACAACATTCCCAAAGGTAATTGAAACCCTCTGGAGCCCTACTGGTTCGAAAGTAATCATGAGATACCTCGAGAATGATAATGATTACATCACGAGCTATTATGCGGAACTCAAAAATTCGACATCGTCGGAGGTGACGAGTGAGCTAAAGGGCAATTTCCTTCCGCCACGTCTCGACTTTGTAACATTGCTCGGAAAGAGCGATACCCTATTCAGCCTTATGAGCAGCCCAGAAGGAGCTTTGGGATACACTTCGACACTAGGTGGCGCCAATCGAACCCTTGTATTTAAATCGCCCATCCGAGAGTGGATCCCCCAAGGCATCAACAATGTAGGTGTTGCACTCACCACCAAAGCTGCGTCATATACAGATGGATTTCTTTATATGTTCGATCCTTCCACTTCTTCAATGACCAAAATACTCGGCAATGTCATGGGCCTCACCACTCTTATGAGCCCTAATAGCCAATACGCTCTTATTAGCGAGAACAATAACGGCTTTACTCTTAAGCTTCTCGACATAAAGAATAAGAAAGTAATGCCTCTCACCCTTGCAACCATTCCTGAAAAATGCGCATGGGCGCCAGACAGTTCGGAAGCATTCTGCGGAGTTTCGCGTCAAAATCTTAACCCAGATTTTCTTGATCTGTGGTATCAAGGAATAGTTTCGACCTCAGATGACTTATGGGTGATTGAACCTGTAAATACCAATGTTGGCATACTTGCAAATGTTGCTGATAAAAACATCGATATGACGGAACTTGCGGTCAATAAAACAAAGAAATACATTACCTTCAAGAATAAAAAAGATCTTTCGCTCTGGGTTTATCGCATTCCAACGCAAAAAGCTCCTGCGCAACCGCTTTCAAGCTCTACTTCAGCGACACAAAGTGGGCTTTAATTTATTTTGAATTTCAAATCATAAAACACCTTCCAAAAATGGAAGGTGTTTTATTTGTATATATATATATAGAGAGAGAGAGAGAGAG
>DAIPMQ010000042.1:0-5280 GCA_036768625.1 Parcubacteria group bacterium | reverse complement strand
CTAATATTCTGGATGCAGATCTTGCAAAGGGAGCCGTACGATATCCGACATCCGGGAAGCTTGGAGAAGGGAATCTCTTTCTTTTTGGCCACAGCACCAACCATGCAATAGTAAATAATCAGGCATATAAAACCTTTAATAACCTCGACAAACTTTCGATCGGCGATGAAATTGTCGTTGAATCAGCACAAAATGTATATGTCTACAGAGTTTTTTCGGTTCGTTTGACTGATGCCAATGATGCTCTTATTGAACTTAATAGCAATAGGAATATGCTTACGATTTCGACATGCAATACTTTCGGCCAAAAACAGGAACGATTTGTGGTCGAAGCTGATTTTGTAAATGCTGCGCCGAAATAAAGAAGTGCTTGACATAAATAAAATAGTAAGTATAATATAAAAACTATAAAATTTAATCGACATTTAAAGTTATTCGGGAGATAACAACAGGAATATGAATAGCATAATGAAAGATAAGAAAATACAGGCAAGCGCGACACTTTTAGGAGTATTGATACTTTTCGGTATTGCGATAATATCTAATTCTCATTCAAGCATACTTAATGTCGCTTCTGCGGCGGTAACAGGATGCGCTAACAATCAGACTTTCACGCTGGATGAAATCCATACTCAAGTCAATGAAGGACATATAATTATATATACTGATTTTGACCTGGTTAATTATAAAGTCACTGCTAAAGTTGTTAATAATGCAGGCTGTGCTTTTCCGGCAAGCTTTGCAGATTATAAAATGTTTGACCAGAAGCTATCGACTCAAGAGTTCTACAGAGGAAGTACGACAAAAATGATTGCTCCCGGCATAACTCAAATATTTACATTGGATCTCCCTGTCTGCATGACTCAGGCTGATTTCTATTATGGTGATGCGCCAAGAGTTCTCTATGATGATAATCGCGCCGGTGTGTACACCCTTGAAGGCAGAATTGATCAGGATACAGGCTATTCTTATTTTGATGCCGCTGGCAACTTCTGCGTGCATGATCAGCCAATTCAGGTTTCCTGCGTTGCAGACAAAGCAACAGCAAACATCGGCGATGCAGTTACGTATACTTCTCACGTTACTGGCGGCAATGGCACATACACTTATGCATGGACCGGCACTGACGGCCTCTCAAGCGCTTCCCAAAATGCCACAAAAACCTATAGCTCAAGCGGCGCAAAGAATGCAACGCTCACAGTGACTTCAAACGGCATATCTGCATCCGCCAATTGCGGAACAGCAGTCGCACAGCCGCAAATACCTGATCTTATAGGTTCATGCCAGCCCTCATCTTCGCAAGTTCATGTAGGCGAGAGCGTTACGTGGAATGCAAGCGCTTCAGGCGGCAACGGTACTTATACATATAGCTGGGGCGATCAGTGGAGTTTCTTTGAAAGTGCTCACTCACGAACAGAGTCGTATGATACGCCGGGAACAAAGACTAATTCAGTCATTATTAATTCGGGAAGCCAGTCAATTACCAAGACATGTTCTGTCGAGGTGGTTCAGAATACTCAAATAAACAATCTTGTTGGTTCGTGCACATTGGATAATTCCAATTTGAAGACGGGCGACACTGCAGTATGGAGGGCGAATGCATCAGGCGGTTCTGGAAACTATACCTACAACTGGAACGGGGATGAAAATCTGAACGGTTCGGGCAGCTCTGTTTACAAGATTTACAACAGCAATGGATTAAAGAACGCCAGCATCAGGATCACAGATTCGAGCGGCCAGAGCGTTACTTCGAACTGCTCGGTAAATATTGCAAGCCAGACTTATACCAATAACAATCTTCAAATCTCTTGCCAGGCTAATCCAACGACGGCGAATGTCGGGCAGACAGTCACGTGGAGCGCGAACGCTTCTGGCGGAAATGGCGGTTATAGCTATAGCTGGTCGGGCGACCATGGGCTCACAGGAAATAACATAAGCCAATCCGGCACATATGACACAGCAGGCATCAAAAATGCTACTGTGCGCGTAACCTCAAACGATGGAGAGAGTCAGACTGCGAACTGCCAGATGCAGATCAACCAGCCTCAGAGTGCAGTTACTGTCTATACCAATACTGACAATACTACGCCGGTATCTCAAGTATATCTTTCTCAGGTTCCTTATACAGGACCGCTGGATAACTTCAAGATGGCGCTCTACATCGTTTCGTTCTTAGTATGGAGCGGAGCTGTAAGCTATTTAATTCTCAGGCGCAAATACGGCAATGGTGCGTTTGCAGCAGTAACGGCGCAGGCTGGAGCAATTAAAGACGAATTCTCCGAAAAGTTGAGCTCCCTTCGAACGCTTCGAACGAAGAAAATTTCAGCTGAGACAGAGAAAACTGAGCAGGCACAGGCTCTGCGGAATGAGATGCTTCATAAGCTCTGGGATCGTACAAATTAATTTAAATACAAAAGCCCCGCAACTTGCGGGGCTTTTGCTATGAAAAAATTTAATGTTGTGCTTGAATATAAAAGGAGAAAACGTATGTCTGCTTTGTCGGTGTCAAGAAAATCGCAAAAGGCCGCTGCAATCAAACTGATAGCAATTGAATGCGGGGAGAAACAGCTTCTCGAAAAATTGCGCGTTTTGGAACGAAGAGGATTCGACAGCACCCATCGCTCCCAGATGTGGGATGTGCTCGGGCGACAGCTTCAAATAGTGGAGTTAAGATTCCACGACGACCGCACCGGTTCAATGCGAAGCAGGCTCGCGCCGCACGTTCTCGGTTTCGAGGTACTGACGGAATTTTGCCTCGATACATAAGGCAATGGTCACCGCGCAATCGGTGGCCATTTTTTTATTTCTTATTAATGATCTCCAATTTAAATCTTTCAAGAAGTTCTTCGCTTTTCAACTGTCCCTGATTTCCCATATCTCTGCTTTCAAGTGTTGCGGCGTTTGCGGCAATATCTTTATCTCCAATGATAAGCCAGTATGGAATGTTATCAATTTTTGCTTGCCGGACCTTCTTTCCTAAGCTTTCCCCGGAAAGATCGATTTCGGCGCGAATGTCAGCTGCCTTGAGCTGCTCGAAGATATTCTTGGAATATTCCTGGTGGCCTTCGCCGATAGGAAGGACTTTGATCTGGACAGGAGAGAGCCAGAAGGGAAATGCTCCGGCATAATGCTCGATAATTATTCCCATGAATCTATCAAGTGAGCCAAGGATCGCTGCATGAAGTACCGCTGGACGAGCATCTTTGCCTGTCTGATCGGTATAGGTCATGTCGAAATTCTCCGGCTGTATGTAGTCGAGCTGCACTGTTGTGAGCTGCCATTCGCGGCCGAGCGCATCACTGACCAGTATGTCAATTTTGGGTCCGTAAAATGCTGCCTCTCCTTCTCCAATAAAATATGGCACACCCCACCGCTCAACAGCCGCGATAAGAGCTTTCTCAGCAGTATCCCAAAGTTCGTCTGTACCAAAGTATTTGTCCTTATTGTTTTTGTCGCGTACAGATATGCGAGCACGGAAATTTTTGAAACCGAATATGTCGTAGACCTTTCGCGTAATTGAAAGGATCATATCAATTTCCGCTGGAATTTGTTCATGGCGCACAAAATGGTGTGTGTCGTCTTGTGTAAGTGATCGAACGCGGAAAAGGCCATTCAATTCGCCTGATTTTTCATTGCGATAATCAGTTGCATTTTCAGCAATGCGAAGCGGGAGATCTCTGTAGCTGTGTGGGGTAGCTTTGTAGATCTGAAAATGATGCGGGCAATTCATCGGCTTCATTACGAAATGTTCTCCATCGTCTGTAACTATAGAGGGAAGCATTGCATCGTATTTTCCCATATGTCCTGATGTAACATAAAGATCTTCCTTCGCGAGGTGCGGTGTCCAGACAAATTTATAGTTATTTTCCTTTTTTAATGCGGTAATAAAATCAAGAATGGCAGTCCGGAGTGACATTCCTTTTGGCATGAACAACGGCAATCCAGAACCAACCAGTGGCGAAAAAGTAAAAAGTTCTAGCTCCTTCCCAAGCTTCTTATGGTCGCGCGCTTTGGCTTCTTCGATTTGCTTTTCGTAGGCTTCAAGCTCTTCCTTGGTATCAAATGCGAGTCCGTAAATGCGGGTGAGCATTTTGTTCTTCTCGTCGCCGCGCCAATATGCGCCGGCTATGCGTGAGAGCTTCCATGAGCCTTGCTTGATGTCTCTGGAAGGGTTCTCAACATGGCCGCCCCGACAGAGGTCGATGAAGCTGCCCGATGTGTAAAGAGTTATCTCTTCGCCTTTTTTTACGATCTCATCAATAAGCTCGTTCTTGTATTCATTATCTTTGAAGATTGATTTTGCCTCTGCTTCGGTTACGACTTTTTTATCAAAAGATTTCCATGTATCGAGAAGGGAGCGCATTTTCTTTTCGATCAATTTTAAATACTCCTCGGTAATTTTTTCAGGTACGTCGATATCGTAGTAAAAGCCGTTCTCCACGGCAGGGCCTAAGGTGAGCTTCGACTTCGGGTAAAGCTCCACGACTGCAGCTCCTAAGAGATGGGCGAGCGAGTGCCTTTTGTGCTCAAGATTCTTATTTTCCATGGATTCTACTATAGCATTAGAGAATTCATGGACAAAGCAAATTTAATTTCATTGACAAATAAATTAAATATTGTAGTCTATTAGCAGAGGAGGTTCATGCCTAAAAATCAACGGAACCTAGTTCATTTGAAAAAGTTCGGATCATTTATATCCGATTTACGCGTTCATGCGAAGCAAACACAACAGAGTGCAAGCGATGCAATGAAGAACTACGATTGTGATTTCAGTCGAGAAAATCTTGCCAAACTGGAATATGGCCTCTTGGCTGATCCCAAGCCTGAAGTTTTGAGGGTAATTGCCACTGTATACAATGTGAGATATGATGTTTTGCTCGTAAAATTGATCGAGGATAAATATCACGTTTCTCTTCGGTTAAACTGATGAGCCGGCATGGTATCAGCTCAAAGCCTGTGGGGCTTATCTCCGCAGGCATTTTTTATTACGTAAGCAATTTCACCTTATTTGCGATCATGCTTACCGCGCCATTGCGATGCGACACCTTGCCTTTGATAGCTACGCAATTTTCAGGCTTAAGTAGGGCGGTGAATTGGGTATAGACGCGGGGAAAGACGACAAGCTCAAGCGTATCGGAAAGATCAGTCAGTTTTATAAATAGCATCTTGTCTCCCTTTTTTGTAAAAATATCCTTGCATTCTTCGATAATCCCTCCCACAACGACTTCTTGTCCGTCTTTGTACGTTTCTTTGACTTTTTTGATATCCACTTCGCGGCTT
>DAIPMQ010000041.1:0-6285 GCA_036768625.1 Parcubacteria group bacterium | reverse complement strand
ATCCGAAGTACAGGCCGGGCAGCGGGTTGCTTTAATAGCAATCTGCGTGAAGCAAAATGGGCATTCTTTCATCGTAAGCGCCGCAGGTTCTGCGATTCCTTGCTTTCTTCTCCTCTCGCGGTCTCGAAGCCTATTTATGAAGCGGACCAGCAAAAAGACAGCGAAAGCTGTAATAAGGAAGCTGATGCAGTTATTGAGAAATGCTCCGTAATTTATCGTTGGGTCGTTGGCTGCTTTGGCAGCGTCTAAGGAAGGATAATGCACGCCATTAAGTGAAATGAAGAGATTTTTAAAGTCTACTTTGCCCACAAGATGCCCAATGGGAGGCATGATGATGTCATTTACCAAAGACGAGACAAGAGTATTGAAGCCGCCTCCGATAATAATGCCTACTGCCAAATCGATCATATTGCCGCGCACGGCAAACGTCTTGAACTCGCCGAAAATGCTCCCCATAACGCCTATTTCATTTTTTATTTTGTACGGAATTTGCATGTGAATGAAGGTTGCCGAGCAAAGAACGTTGGTTTCAGCTTTAAGGCTTTCTCACTGGTAGCAATTCACAGTATTTTGAGCGGAAGACAACAAGTTTTTTTATAAAGCTTGAAATTTGGAAATTCTCTGCTCAAAACAATAAAAGCAGCCGCTACTTGTCCTCACTCCGCGAGCTTGAATGTATAATTGAGCCCTGTATATTTAATCCCTTTTTGGCCCCGCAAAATGCAAATTTCCTTGAATTCTTCATTTGGCGAAACAGTAACCACGAGCCAATGATGCGATGCGAAGTCGGTTTTCGAACTTGCGCTATTATGTGGCGCAAGGCCGAATGAGTCAAGAATTGCCATTGCCTCCGGATAGGTAAGGCTGGAATCAAAAGACACAAGAATATCGCCATGCTCATAGCCGGTTCCCTGTTTTGCAGCTGCTAACTGTACTGACGCAATGCATGCAGCGAGCTTGTTCGCGCTTGCATCTGCGCTCGGCTGTATTTGTTGCGGACTATTGCTTTGAGTCTGAGGAGCGAGAGCAGAAACGGTGGATGTTGCCGCTTCAGGAGCTTGGATATTTCCGCTTTGTCCGCGTGCAAAGATGAGCTTCCCGATCCCAATGCCCAGTGCAAGAATCGCGAATCCTCCTAAAATGTATTTTGTCTTTTGGTCCATATTCATCTATATAATGATACCAAAAATTGCTGCGACCGTCTGATTATATGCGCACTCATCATTTGACAAAAGCAGAGAAAAAAATAAATACTTAAGAAAGATGCCATACCCGATGGCAAGGAGATCTTTTCCGTGAAAAGCAACACTACGAAGGTGGCTGCTCCGCGCTGCGCGGAGCACAATGAGCAACATTGCTATTGCGAACTTTTAAATGCAGACGGAACGCCCAAAATCTATCCGCCTCGTGCAGGAACAGACATGGACGACCAGCATTATTTCGGCATTCATCCGAACGGATAAATGCCGAGCCGCCGAAGCGCCATTTTGGTGCTTCGGCGGTTTTTTTAATTGCTCCACCTTGAGAAGATCCCTGCTGGCAAAAGCTTCCCTGAAACATCCCTGATTGCAAGCTCCCCTGCCTCTATCTTTCCTTTCTTCTCTTGAAAGAGACTGCTGAGAATGTTTTTATATGCCAGGGCGGAATAGCCCGATGCATAGCCATTCAAAAGAAAAAAAACGGGGTCCTTGGAAAGAATTTTTTGAGACGCTTCAAGAAGAGGGACGAGATCCTCTTCTATTTTCCACATTTCGTTCTTCGCTCCGCGCCCATATGAAGGGGGATCCATGATGATTGCGTCATAACGGCTGCTGCGCCGCGCTTCCCGCATAACAAATTTATAGGCGTCATCAAGCATCCAGCGTATCTTTGCATTACCCAGGCCTGATAGTTCGGAATTTTTTCGCGCTCTGCTGATCGAGGATTTGGATGCATCAACATGCGTCACTTCAGCTCCTGCTTTCGCAGCAGCTAGTGTTGCTCCTCCCGTATAGCCGAAAAGGTTGAGAACCTTGAGATCTCGATTCTCTTTTTTTATCTTTTCTTCGATCCAGAGCCAGTTGCATGCCTGTTCCGGGAAAACGCCAGTATGCTTGAAAGACGAAAGCTCGATCGAGAATGACAAGCCGGCAATCCGTGCAATCCACTCCTCGGGAATTTTATTTCTTTTCACCCACGCGCCTTTCAAGCCGGCTCGCTTGTAATATGCATCGGCTTTGTCCCATTCGGTCTGCGGAAGCCGTTTTTTCCATAATGCCTGCGGATCGGGACGAGCTATGGTATAAAGCCCGTATCGCTCCAATTTTTCGCCGTTTCCCGAGTCGATAAGCTCGTATTCCTGTTCGGGCACTGAGGTTTCTATAAGAAAATTGTTCATGCCATTAATACAACAGCAATTCGAACAAAAAGAAAAGAGCGTCGCATTTAGAGGAATTGCCAAATTCAATTATTTTGACTCTCTTCTGATATTTTAAAGCTCCCCTCTCGCACAATTCGGAGCTTTCCAGCTGAAAGATCGACTACTGTGGAAGGCTCTGCGTCAAGCACCCCTCCATCAATATAAAAATTTGCTCTATCGCCAAAATAATTTAGTGCTTCTTCTATTGTACGCGCAGGCTTTTCACCCTGGGGATTGGCGCTTGGAGCAACGAGAGGCCCCGTGCGAAAGAGAAGTTCCTGAAGCGTTACGTTTTCGGGGATTCTAAATGCAATCGAATGCGTGCCGCGATGAATATACTCGAATTCATCTCCAGTAACCTTAAGAATAACGCTCAGTTTCGATGGCCAGTTTCTCGCAAGAAAATCAAGGGAGGTCTCAAACTTCGCATGAAAGGTCACGAGGTCTTCAATCGAGCGGATGAGTACTATAAGAGGTTTGCTATAATCTCTTCCTTTTATTCTATATATGCGCTCGACCGCAGTTTCTAATAGAGCGCTCCCGACAAGACCGTAGAGTGTATCAGTCGGAATAACTCCGATGCCTCCTTTCACAAGAGATATAATTGCCTTATCCCAATTCATAATAATGGAATTTCCCTTTGAAATAAAATTTTTATAGAAAAAAAATAATTACAGAGAGGCTTCATAAATTCAAAAGTATAAAAATAAATTGCTGCAGCTCCTAAGAAGAGAGGAATAAACAGGCTCCGCAATTGGTTGCCTAAGATCTCCAGCCGGTTGATGCTCTTTCTGCAAAGCTTATGCTTTCCTTTGCATATCGAGCGCTTTTTTGCTCGCTTTCATTGCATCATTATATCAGTCTCACTTTGCATAGAACAGCAGAGTTCATAACCTATTCATTTATAAATGATATAAATTTTAGGTCGATTAGCAACCTAATATTGATATAGTCTATGGACCAAGATCAAAAGAAGGATTCACCGCAGAAGTCTGGCGAAAATTTTAGTAAGGCCCAGCATAAAAATCGCGAAGATTCTGTTAATAAGGCTCGCAAAGATGGAAACGCAATGGGCGACTCTCGTTTCGATAGTGAAGGTAAACCAATAGACACAGATAGCAGTAAAACTGATTTGAAATAAACGCTATTGATCCTAAACAAAAAATGCAGCGCGTATGCGCTGTATTTTTATGCTAGGATGCCTTCATGTCACCACGCAAAAAATCATTTGAGGCCGACCCAGAGATCTGGGATGTGGCTGTTATCGGCGGCGGCCCCGCAGGAATGATGGCGGCAGGCCGAGCTGCAGAGCTTGGCGCCAAAGTCTTTTTGATTGAGAAGAATAGTTCACTTGGCAAGAAGCTTCTCATTACCGGCGGCGGACGCTGCAATATCACGAACGCCGAATTCGACACCCGAACATTTCTTTCGAAGTTTAAGCAAAATGACAAGTTCCTGTTCTCAGCTTTTTCGGAGTTTAGCGTCACAGAAGCGCTCGATTTCTTTCATATACGCGGCCTCGAAACAAAGATCGAGGCCGAGAAACGCGTATTTCCTGTTACCGACAAGACACAATCAGTATGGGACGTGCTGGTAAATTATATGAAAGAAAGCGGAGTAACCGTTCTCTCCAATTCCCCCGTGCTCGGCTTTGAAACTGAAGGAAAACAAATTACAGCAATCAATCTGAAAAATAAAAAGATATTCGCCCGCTCGATTATTCTTGCAACCGGCGGCAAGTCGCGGCCAGAAACAGGCTCTACCGGCGAAGGCTTCGACTGGCTTCATAAGCTCAGGCATACAATCCACGCGTCGAATGCTGCCCTTGTTCCGATTGCGCTTAAAGATGCGTGGGTAAAGAAGCTTTCCGGAGTCGCGCTTAAAGATATTAAAATCACTGTCTTTCAAAATAGAGTGAAGCAGGAGCAGCGCAAGGGAAAAATGCTTTTTACCCATGTCGGAGTGAGCGGCCCGGCAATTCTCAATTTGAGCCGCGATATCGGCGAGCTTTTGAAATACGGCGAGGTCACCCTCGAGCTCGATCTTTTGCCTATGCTCGACTACAGCGCACTCAATTCAAAACTCCAAGAAATTTTGCTTGAAAATGCAAAAAAGAAAATTAAAAATAGCCTCTCAGCCCTAATTCCTTCCGCATTGATTGAAACCGCCCTTGAACTTTCACATATCGACCCTGCAACGCTTTGCAGCGGCATCACCCGCGAGCAAAGGCTTGCACTCGAGAAAACCCTCAAGCACCTGCCCATGCATGTAAAGGGATTGCTTGGCCTCGACAAAGCAGTCGTCACTTCAGGCGGCGTCGCTTTGGACGAAGTCGATTTCAAGACCATGCGCTCCCGCCTCATTTCCAATCTATTCCTCGTGGGCGATATTTTGAACATCGACCGCCCCTCCGGAGGCTATTCCCTCCAGCTCTGTTGGACTACCGGCTTCGTCGCAGGAAGTGCGGCTACAAAAAATTAATTATAATAATTTCATGACTCATAATTTCTCAATCTCATTATCACTAAAATCAAAAGTTAGGATCGTTCTTAAGAGTCCCTTTCTCGATCACATAATGATTATTTATTCGGATGCGATCAATAAAGTAACGATCGTGGCTAACCACAATGAGAGTGCCTGAAAAATTACGAAGCGCTTCTTCCAAACTATCTAAAACTTCGAGATCCAGATGATTTGAAGGTTCATCAAGAATAATACAATTGGCCTTCTTGGCTGACAGTATAGCTAGTATAAGCCTTGATCTTTCTCCTGAACTAAGTTCACTAACTTTTTTATGCACATCATCAGCGGAAAGTTTAAATCTATTTAGAATTCTTCGCCCCATTCCCTCATTTATCTCTACATGCTTCAAAAATTCTTCTTTAACGGTCGCAGCTGGTAAAAAATATTCTTCCTGTGGCAAGTACCCAATATGCATATTACTCCCCCACACTATGTCGCCTGAATCTTGGTATATTTCACCCGTAAGCATTTTAAGCAATGTGGTTTTACCTGCGCCATTGGCGCCACCAATAAGAATTCTGTCGCCGTATTGAATGCTCAAATCGATTGGACCGAGATCCTGAGTTGGAAGTTTTTTATTTACTGAAAAAAGATCAAGAACTTTATTTCCACTTCTCTCTTTAATTTCAAAATCAATATGAAGCGGCAAGGATTCTTTTGGTTTTTCTACAACATTCTCTTCTTGGAAACGAATAAGACGATCTTTAAGTATTCGCGCCTTTCTACCCATTTTTGCTTCTTTATCGCGCAGCACGGCGTCATCAGGCTTCTCCTTCTCTTTTGGATTTATAAAACGATTATCTCTGCGCTTCTTTTCAAGGCCTCGCACCCACTCTACTTTTTCTTCTTTTGATTTAGCAAGTTTCTTTTCTTTTTCAATTTTATCCTGATACTCTGCCCACTGTCTTTCGATACGAGACTTACGGACTATTGTATAATCGGTAAAAACACCATCGTACATATTGACACCATGATTAGTTTCGTCGACTTCAAAAATCCTATTAACTGTATTATCTAGAAATTCACGATCATGGGAGACAATAATGAAGGTTTTGTTGTTCGTGCTTACAAATTCTTCTAAGAACTTCAAGGCAGGAATATCAAGATTGTTGGTTGGCTCATCAAGGAGCAAGAAATCCTGCTTTGCAAGCAATATTTTTACAATGGCAACTTTTGTTTTCTCACCTCCGCTTAATTCAGAAATTTCTCTAGAAAATAAAGATTGCTCAATTTGCAATTTTGCAAACAATGAAAGAATTTCGGCTTGAACAAGCTCAAATTTCTTGTCTGTAATAGCTTCAACAAACTCTCTTACTGTAAGTTCTAAATAATCGGTAAATTCTTGGGGCACATACCCTATAGAC
>DAIPMQ010000040.1:2386-6306 GCA_036768625.1 Parcubacteria group bacterium | reverse complement strand
CAAAGAGTCGAGTCCAAAAATTATGCGGAATTGAATTTCTCACAACACCTCCTAAAGAAGATGAGGGTCAACCGCCTGCCTCACACGCATGAAACAAGCACTTAACGAATCGACCCTCATTATTTTATTTTATATTCAGCATATGAAAAGTCAAACTGAGAGCCTTTGAATATAAAACAATATTACCTGCAAGCTCTTAGAGAAAGAGAGTACACAAGAATTTTTTACAAAAGAAAGCGCCCCGTGCATGTTTTTGTGCGGGGCGCTCTTTTAGTCCAGATGATTTATCGGGAGATCGGGAGCAAGTTCCTGGATTTTTTCAAATCCCAGATTTGTTTCCGTCCCCAAAAGATGAGCTTGGCATGGTGTTTTAGACGACAAAAGGACCTTTTCCACGCGGACCTTCTTGCCTTCAGTTGTGATCACAGGTACCGCCGGGCTTATGTTTATCCAGCCATTATTCCAGGGATCACGAATTATAGCCACGTCCAATAACTGTTCGGGTGTTACCATAGAAATTCCTCTTAATTCAAAGTACCATAAACAAGATTTTAGTCAAGATCATCATCTTAGAGAAAATGAGCTAAACGATTATCTTTTCAATATCTTTTTCATGCCGCTTTTAAGGGCGCTCCGAGATTCGGGATCCTTCAAAATATGATAAGCGCTTGGAGCGATGGAAATTATAATTATAAGGAAAATAATGGGCAGGAGGTATTTGTCGACATTGGGGACGGTAGCGCCGAGGAAGTAGCCAAGAAGCGAAAGGCTGACTGCCCAGAGCACGCCGCCGATCACATTATAAGAAAAGAACGTGCGGTAGCGCATAACTCCGACTCCTGCGAGCAATGGAGCGAACGTTCGAATGACCGGCAGGAAGCGGGCAAGGATAATCGTTTTGGGTCCATGCTTCTCAAAAAATTCGTGGGTCTTTGTTATATTGTTTTTATTGAAGAGAAAAGAGTCGGGTCGGTTGAAGATGGATGAACCGGTTTTCTTGCCGATCCAATAACCGACGCTGTCGCCGATGATTGCCGCGATAATTGCAAGAATAGTAAGGAGAATAATATTAAGTTTCCCTTGCGAAGCCAGAAAGCCAGCGGTAAAGAGGAGGCTGTCGCCGGGCAGGAAGAAGCCGATCAGAAGCCCTGATTCAGCGAAAATAATGGCTGTGATTCCGACATATCCGGCTGCAATGATTGTTGAGGTGAAATCAAACATAACGAGTATCCTATCACATCCATAATACTTTGAAACCATGTGGAATTGATGTGTTCGCGAGGCTCTTCGCTTGCTATACTAAATTAATATGATCTCGTCTAAGAAAAAACCCCTTATAGAAAATATCGCAGCCATGCTTACTTCATGGGTTGGTTCGACGAATTCAATAATATTTCATACGGTAATGTTCATTCTCTTCTTCCTTTCCGGCCTGCTCAAAGTCGCTGGATGGGATACTATTCTTCTCGTACTTACGACAATTGTTTCGCTCGAGGCTGTATATCTTTCAATATTCATCCAGATGACCGTTAATCGTAATACCCAGAGCCTGACCAATGTCGAGACAAATATCGACGAGCTTGAGGAAGATATGGGTGAAATTCGAGTGGACGTTGGCGAAATGGGGGAACATATCGGCGAGATCCGGGAGGATGTCGAAGAAATGAGCGAGGACATGGAAGGCATCCAGGAAGATGTGGAGGAGATGAGCGTGGACGACAAGGAGGACGAGGCTCGCGACGAGCGCACGACTATAATGCTCGACAGTATTGAAAGAACAGTGAAAAAGCTTATGGAGGACATCGACCGGCTGAAATCAAACAGAGGTCAATAATAAAATCTTTATATGAGTTCTCCAAAAGAATTGAAACTAAGCCTGAATTCTGCTCTGATTTTTAATTGACCGAATACTCCTGGTGTAGTATTCTTATTTTAATTAGGCAGTCTAAGTATTAGGGAGCACGGAGAAAATCCTTACTATAGTAAATCAAACTTACATGAAAGAACGACTCAAAAAATACGGCCAAATTTTTCGAAAGCCGAGATATAGCATTCCAGCCTTCGTTCTCCTTATAATCATTTTCGTAATTATTGGAAAAATAGCCGCTCCAAAGAAGCCTGCATACGAAGTGCGCGCGGCGGAGCGGGTAAGCGTCATACAAGAAGTCGATGCGACAGGAAACGTGAAATCGGCGGAGGCAGTAGACCTTGCATTCGAAACAGGCGGCAAGCTTGCGCGGATCAATGTGAAAATCGGTGACAGAGTGAAAGCCGGAGAGCGGCTTGCAAGCCTCAGCAATGCTGATGCTGCGGCGAATTTTGCAAGCGCAGAAGCTCGGCTTGCCCAGCTTGAGACCGGATCTCGGCCTGAAGACCTGGCTGTTTCCGCTGCCAGCGTTTCAAGCGCGGAAGCTTCTCTCTCCAATGCAGCAGCTTCTCTCTCCAATGCAATCAATGATTCGTACGTCAAAGCTGATGACGCGATCCATAACCACTCCGACCAGCTTTTCAGCAGTCCGCGGACAAATCCGTCATTCGGCACCACTGTCACATCTGGCGGCACCACTTATGTTCTCCAGGCATCGGATGCATCAACAGCCCTCAGGCTTTCGAATGAAAGGATAAGCGCTGAAAGCATTCTCAATTCATGGCCCGTCTCATCTTCCAATGCAGATGTATCGATTGCTGCAGATGATGCTGAGGCTGATCTTCTCAAATTGCAGAGTTTTCTCAATGATGTGGCTTCTTCGGTCAATGGATATTCATCGCCGAACCAGGCGACAAGCGATGTCTATGCAGGGGTAAAAAGCGAAGTGGCAACGGCGCGAACAGGCGTAAGCGCCGCGCTCGCAAGCCTTCGAACTGCCATTCAAGCTTATTCTTCAGCCCAGGCTTCTCTTGATGTTTCAAATAAGCAGGAGATCCTGAAGCAGGCCCCAGCAACTCGCGAAGATGTTGCGATACAAGAGGCTGCGGTGGAAACTGCTCGGGCACTCTATAGCAAAACTGTTTTGAATGCTCCTTTTAGCGGCATCGTCACCAAGGTTGGCCCGAGCGTAGGGGAGATCGTGAATCCGAACAGCTCGACTGTTTCGCTTATTGCAGATTCAAAACTGGAAGTTGAGGTGAATATTCCTGAGGCTGATATTCCGAAAGTAGTGCTCGGCGCGGAAGCTGAGGTCACCTTTGATGCGTACGGAAAAGACTTCGTAGCAACCTCGACTGTCGTGTCGATTGATCCCGCCGCGACTGTTATCGAAGGTGTTCCGACATATCGGACCGTCCTTGCTTTTTCTTCCTTTGATTCGCGCATCAAGCCTGGCCTTACAACAAACGTCATTATTCATGGCGCAAGAAAAGATGATGTGGTTGCGATACCGCAGCGCTCCGTTCTCACGAAGAACGGCCAAAAGATCGTCCAAGTTGTTGAAGGTCAAACGATAATCGAGAAGCCGGTTGAGACCGGGCTACGCGGAAGCGACGGAAATGTGGAGATCGTAAGTGGCTTGAGCGCCGGCGAACACTATGTAGTGACTCCTGCGGCTAAATAAATTATGAGCGCCATAATCGAAATAAAAGACTTAAAGAAATCCTACCGCGACGGGGAAGTTGTGACGAGCGTTCTCCATGGGCTTAATTTTTCTATACAAGAAGGCGAATTCGTCGCCATCATGGGACCTTCAGGCTCCGGCAAATCAACCCTCCTTCATATTTTGGGATTTTTGGACGGCTTTGATTCGGGCGAATATCTTTTTGAAGGGAAACAAGTTTCCGCATATGCGCCCGAAGAGATAGCAAAAATTCGCAACGAGAAAGCTGGGTTTGTATTTCAATCTTTCAACTTGCTCGCGCGTACGAGCGTTTTGGAAAACGTAAAGTTGCCGCTCCTTTATTCCAACGTTTCGGAATCAAAATGGGAC
>DAIPMQ010000040.1:1691-2376 GCA_036768625.1 Parcubacteria group bacterium | reverse complement strand
AACCTCGATTCCAAGTCGGGCAAAACGGTTATGGAAATAATTCAGCGATTGAATGAAGAAGAAGGGCATACGGTCGTACTCATCACACATGAGACCACGACTGCGGAGCACGCCGACCGCATCATCCATATAGCTGATGGAAATATCGCACGAGAAGAAAAAGTGAAGAATAAGCGCACATCAAGCGACGAATTCATAAAATAATATGAGATTTTCCAAACAACTCGGCACGGCATACCGCGGGCTTCGGACCAATAAGTCCCGCTCGCTTTTGACGATTCTCGGCATTGTTATCGGCATTACAGCCATCATGCTCGTCATATCGCTTGGAGCAGGCGCCCAGAATCTGATATTAAGCCAAGTGCAAGGCCTCGGCACTCAGACCATCGCCGTGCTTCCGGGACGGCAGCCGACAGGGCCGTCAGACAGCGCTGCCACGCTTCTCTCGGATAGTTTGAAGCAGCGTGATCTCATCGCACTCGAGAACAAAGGTAATGTGCCGAATGTGAAAGATGTCATGCCGGGCGTCATCGGGGCAGGCGTCGCGTCTGTCGGTTCGAATGTCTACCAGGTCACCATATTCGGCGCCAACCAGCTTGCCGAAGGGTTGTTCAATCTCAAATTCAAAGAAGGCCAGTTCTTCGACGATACCGACGTTCAGGGGCGCTCGAGCATCGCAGTCATT
>DAIPMQ010000040.1:0-1681 GCA_036768625.1 Parcubacteria group bacterium | reverse complement strand
TCATTGGCTCGAAAGTCGCAGATAAGCTGTTCGGGGCGGACGATCCGATGAATCAGACGATCCAGATCAAGGGCAGAAGCTTACGGGTGACAGGAGTGCTCCAGCCTTCCGGCGGCGGCCTCTTCAATTACGACGAAATGATCCTGACGCCCTACACGACGGCACAGGAGTACCTTCTCGGCATCAATTATTTCAGCCGCATCATCGTCGAGGCTGAGCCGGGCGCGGATGTTTCGACTGTGGCGAACAATATGAAGCTCACATTGCGCGAGACGCATAACATCGATGATCCTGCGAAGGATGATTTTAACGTTCAGACCCAGCAGGAACTTGCTGCAACACTCTCCACTATTACGAATGCGCTCACATATTTCCTTGTTGCCGTCGCGGCGATCGCGCTTTTTGTGGGCGGTATCGGGATCATGAACATCATGCTTGTGTCGGTAACCGAGCGCACGAAAGAGATCGGCCTCCGCAAGGCGCTTGGCGCGAAAGATGGCGATATTCTCTCGCAATTCTTAATCGAGTCGGTTTTGCTCACGGCAGCCGGCGGCATCGTCGGCATTTTCTTGGGAACTCTTCTTGCATTCGTAATCGCTATTATTTTATCCCAAGGATTGCATGTTGATTGGAAATTCATTTTTCCGTGGAGCGGCGCAGTCCTTGGCTTCGGCGTTTCTGCCCTTATCGGCCTCATCTTCGGCGGCTACCCTGCGCGCCAGGCATCCAAAAAAAGTCCGATTGAGGCATTGAGATATGAATAATTTTCTGAAGTTCGAGGCGATGATCTTCGAAAGAGTCTTTTAAGAAATATTAAAAAACGGCTTAACAAAGGTGTTTTCTCCTCTTGTAACCAAAAATGAGAACTTAAGGTAAAAGCACTTGACGCAATTTTAAGGTATGCTAATATATACAGCGAAAGGATTTTATGCGCACTCGCGGCAGTCCCACCAAAAGTACCATTAAAAAATTTAATTGGATGACGACAAACAACAACGTTTCCGGCATCGCGCGTATCGCGACCACCTGACACGGCGCCGGCGCCTCGATTGTGAGGCACGGGCGAATGAAGGCCGACATTGAAAAATGTCGGCCTTTTTATTTTTATTATAATTCCGATCCTCTCTTAAAAAGCTGCTCGTAAATTTGTTATACTGCACATATGAAAAGAGCGAAATATATTGCGATAGCAGGGGATATCATTTTCATTCTTTGGGTTCTTTATAATGGTATCGATGAAGGATTTCGCTCAATTATGAGCATTCAAGGAATCGTTCCTATCGGCCTGATGCTGCTTTTGCTTCTCAATCTAATTATTTTGTGGAAACAAAAATAATTTTAATTTTGCAATAAGCGAATGCTTTTAATTTGCAATCCGTTCATTATATTTCGCGATGCCCATTCTTCCCATTTCTCTCCGTCTGAGGTAGAGTGATGCTTATGTCTCGCGGGGAAGTGATAGTGAGGTTCGAAGAAGTTAGCTTCGAATATGGAGTGCGCAAGCCAATTCTTGAAGAAGTGGATTTTTCCGTGCGCCGCGGATCGAAGATCACCATCATGGGCCAGAACGGTGCAGGGAAGAGCACGCTCTTCGGCCTCATAACGGGCTCATTAGAGCCGGAAGAGGGAGAGATACATCGCGCTCACAAGCTCTCGATCGCAACATCACGCCAGGTAATTC